>NZ_WPDC01000053.1:0-23499 GCF_035615595.1 Vibrio sp. R-1
CCTAAGCCAACCCTTTCTATATGTAGATATTCCACCGCCGCTGCGCGATGAAATAATCAACAGTAACCGTAATCAACAGTAACCATAGTTCATTAAACGTTGATAACGGCGCTCCAGCAAGTTTTCGTGATCCAGTGCATCTAGATCGGCCAACTGACGCAGTAGCGTGGCTTTGACATTCTCTGCAGTCTGTTTGTGATCACGATGCGCACCGCCCAGTGGCTCTTCAATGATTTCGTCAATCAACTCCAGCTCTTTCAAACGTGGAGCAATCAGCCCCATCGCTTCTGCCGCTTGTGGCGCTTTATCAGAATCACGCCACAGAATCGACGCACAACCTTCTGGTGAAATCACTGAGTAGGTTGAGTATTGCAGCATGTTCACATAGTCACCGACACCAATCGCCAACGCACCACCAGAGCCACCTTCGCCCACCACGTTACAGATGACTGGCACCTTCAGGCCTGACATCACTTTAAGGTTTTTGGCGATCGCTTCCGACTGACCGCGCTCTTCAGCACCCACACCTGGGTATGCGCCCGCGGTATCAATGAAAGTGATGATAGGCATATTGAAACGCTCAGCCATTTCCATCAAGCGCAGCGCTTTGCGGTAGCCTTCAGGCTTTGGCATACCAAAGTTACGTTTGACCTTTTCACGGGTTTCACGACCTTTTTGGTGACCAATCACCATGACCGAACGACCTTCAAGGCGTGCAATACCGCCCACGATCGCCTTGTCATCGGCATAGGCGCGATCGCCCGCCAGTTCATCAAACTCAGTAAAGATGTGTTTGAGATAATCCAGCGTATAAGGACGTTGTGGATGACGCGCCAATTGCGCTACTTGCCATGCACCTAAGTCACTGAAAATCTTCTTTTTCAGCTCAAGGCTCTTCTTCTCAAGCTGTTCTAGCTCTTTATCCAGATCTACGGATGCGCTTGTGCTGTGACGAGACACATCACGCAGCGCCTGAATTTTCGTTTCCAGTTCGACAATCGGTTTTTCAAAATCAAGAAAATTGAGGCTCATCTATCGATCCTTTGTGACTCAGCCATGCCACCCTCAGTGCGCACTGGCTGAATTTTAGTTAAATTCGAGTTCTACCTGATCATGACCAAGTAGCTGCTTTAATTCGTCTAACAATGTATCGCTTGGCGTGACTCGCCACTCTGTGCCTAACGTCAGGCGCGCTCGCGCATCAGGGCGCTGGTAGTATACATTGACAGGTACGGTTCCTGCGCGGTGAGGTTCCAGTATGTGACTAAAACGCTCAAAAAATTGTTGATCAATCTGCGACTGTAAAATCGAGATCGATAAACCGCGGGCAAATTTTTCACGCGCGCTGCCCAAGTCCATGACCTCGCGCGCCGACATTTTAAGTCCGCCATTGAAGTCATCAAAGCTGACCTGTCCGGAAACCACCAGAATTTTATCTTTTTCTAACCATTCTGCATACCGATCGAGTGCTTCCGAGTAAAGCATCACTTCCATACGCCCCGAGCGGTCATCTAAAGTCATTAAACCAATTCGCGTGCCACGTTTGGTGGTCATCACCCGCGCTGCAATCACCAATCCGGCAACGGTTAAGGATTGATCACGCCGGGTTGGCGCGGCTTCATTCAAACGGCAACTGGTGTATTTGGTGAGCTCTTTCAGGTATTCATCCACCGGATGGCCGGTGAGATAGAGCCCAAGCGTCTCGCGCTCCCCTTCCAAACGCACTTTTTCTGGCCATTCTGGCACTTGCGTGTATTTCTGCTCGACTTCTTCTGGCGCATCCGTGAGTACGCCGAACATATCCGCTTGTCCAAACGCTTCCGCTTGGTGATGTTGGCTTGCCGCACGCACCGCATCATCCACTGAGGCCATCATGGCTGCGCGATGTGGGCCTAATCTATCCAGCGCGCCAGCCAAGATCAGTTTTTCAATTACCCGTTTGTTGACCTTTTTCAGATCAATCCGCGCGCAGAAATCAAACAGATCTTTGAAATATCCCCCTTTGTTGCGCGCCTCCAAAATCGCTTCAATCGGACCTTCACCCACCCCTTTAATTGCGCCAATACCATAAACAATCGCGCCGTTGTCATCGACGTTAAAGCGATAAAGACCCGAGTTGATGTCCGGTGGCAACACGGTCAATCCCATGTTTTTACACTCATCCACTAGACCAACCACTTTTTCCGTGTTGTCCATATCCGCGGTCATTACCGCCGCCATAAACTCGGCTGGATAGTGGGTTTTCAACCATAAGGTTTGGTAGGAAACCAGCGCATAAGCGGCAGAGTGCGATTTGTTAAATCCGTATCCGGCGAATTTTTCCACCAGATCGAAGATTTTCATCGCCAACTCACCATCAACGCCATTTTTCTCCGCCCCTTCTTGGAACACGGCGCGCTGCTTAGCCATCTCTTCTGGCTTTTTCTTACCCATTGCACGGCGCAGCATGTCTGCCCCACCCAAGGTGTAACCCGACAGCACCTGCGCGATCTGCATCACCTGCTCCTGATAGAGGATGATGCCGTAGGTCGGTTCTAGGATCTCTTTGAGCGATTCATGTTGCCACTTTTCATCCGGATAAGAGATGGCTTCTCGACCATGCTTACGGTCGATAAAGTTATCCACCATGCCCGATTGCAGTGGCCCCGGACGAAACAGCGCCACCAGAGCGATGATGTCTTCAAAACAGTCGGGTTGCAGCCGCTTAATCAGCTCTTTCATGCCGCGCGATTCGAGCTGGAATACCGCGGTGGTTTTGGCATCTTGTAGGTTACGGAAAGAGCGCGCATCGTCGAGCGGGATCGCTTCAATCCGCACGGGGGGTTTGCCCGCCTTTTTCAAACGCGGGTTCACTAAGCCCAAAGCCCAGTCAATAATGGTGAGCGTACGCAGACCCAAGAAGTCAAATTTGACCAGACCGGCGGTTTCCACATCGTTCTTATCGAACTGAGTAACCGGGAAGTTGCCTTCCGCATCACAGTAAATCGGCGCAAAGTCAGTGATGGCAGTGGGTGAAATCACCACGCCACCCGCGTGTTTACCAGCGTTACGGGTACAGCCTTCGAGAATGCGACACTTGTCGATCAGCTCTTTGACTTCCTCATCCGCGTCATACAGCTCTTGCAGTGCAGGCTCGGCGATAAAGGCTTTTTCGAGCGTCATGCCCGGATCGGGTGGCACTAATTTGGAAATGCGATCAACAAAACCGAACGGATGACCAAGCACGCGCCCCACATCGCGGATGACCGCTTTCGCCGCCATGGTACCGAAAGTGATGATTTGTGATACCGCATCACGACCATACATTTCCGCTACGTGATCAATTACTTGGTCACGCTTATCCATACAGAAATCGACGTCGAAGTCGGGCATGGAGACCCGCTCTGGGTTCAAGAAACGCTCGAACAGCAGATCGTATTCCAGCGGATCAAGGTCGGTGATTTTCAGTGCATACGCTACCAATGAGCCCGCACCCGAGCCCCGTCCCGGACCGACTGGAATATCGTTATCTTTTGACCACTGGATAAACTCCATCACGATCAAGAAGTAACCGGGAAAACCCATCTGGTTAATCACATCGAGCTCAACTTGCAAACGCTCATCGTATTCAGGGCGGCGCTTGGCACGAACTTCTGGATCTGGGAAAAGAAATTCGAGTCTCTCTTCCAACCCTTCGCGAGATTTCATCACTAGGAAATCTTCAATCGCCATCCCGCCCGTTGGGAAGTTAGGTAGGAAATATTCGCCCAAACGTACGGTCACGTTACAACGTTTGGCAATCTCGACACTGTTGGCTAACGCTTCTGGAATATCCGCAAACAGCTCACACATCTCCGCTTCGCTGCGCAGATACTGCTTCGGGCTGTAATTTTTCGGGCGGCGTGGATCTTCCAGCGTATAACCATCGTGAATCGCGACTCGGATTTCGTGGGCTTCAAACGACTCTTCAGTGATGAACACCACTTCGTTGGTTGCCACGACGGGCAAGTCGTACTGCTCTGCCACATCCAGCGCAAAATGTAAGTAGCTCTCTTCATCGGCACGGCCAGTGCGGATAAGCTCTAGATAGAAATGATCGGCAAAGTGAGTTTGGTAAAACTCAATGCATCTTTCTACTTGTTGTTGGTTGCCTTTGAGTAATGCGCGCCCCACTTCGCCACTTTTGCCTCCCGAGAGCACAATCAGCCCTTCGGCATGCTCGACCAACCACGCTTTATCAATCACAGGTTGATGCTGGACATGGCCACGCAAATAGGCTTTAGAAATCAATAAGGTGAGGTTTTTGTAACCGACATTGTTTTTAGCAAGCAAGGTCAGTTTGGTCAGCTCATCACCGAACTCTTCCGATTGCAAAGTAAAGTCGGCACCAATGATCGGCTTAACCCCGCAGTTATGCGCGGTGCTGTAAAACTTCACCAAGCCACACAGGTTGGTGAAATCGGTCAAGGCCATTGCGGGCATGCCCATTGCCGCCACTTTTTTCACCAATGGCGGGACTTTGGACAAACCATCCACCATAGAGAAATCACTGTGTATACGTAAGTGGATGAACTTTGGGTCTGACATGCAAGGAGTATCCAAATCTTAGGAAACGCAATTGCGCTCTATTCTATACCAAGAGCACGTTTTACTGGGCCAAAACTTTTACGGTGCTGCTCAATCACCCCATGCTGCTCAATGGCAGCAAAATGCGCGGCGGTTGGGTAGCCTTTGTGCTTGGCGAATCCAAACTGAGGATATTGCTTATCCAGCACTTCCATCTCTTGGTCGCGGATCACTTTGGCAATAATCGAAGCGGCACTGATTTGCGCGACACGCAGATCGCCTTTAACCACGGCTTGTGCTTCCATCGGCAGTTGAGGCACTTTATTCCCATCCACCAACACCAAATCGGGTTGAACCGCCAATCCGGCCACCGCGCGCTGCATTGCGACCATGGTGGCTTGGAAGATGTTCAGCTCATCAATTTCTTGTGGTGAACAGCGTCCCACCGCCCAAGCTAAGGCTTTTTCCTGAATCTCAGGAAACAGGGCTAAGCGTTTTTTCTCACTGAGCTTTTTGGAATCATTCAAGCCCATAATCGGCCGATTAGGGTCAAGGATCACCGCCGCCGTGACGACATCCCCCACCAATGGACCGCGCCCGACTTCATCCACTCCAGCAATCAAGGCATAACCTGCAGGAATCTCAAAGGGAGGCAGCTCAATGCTTGGTTTCTTCGCCATGGTATGTTCTCAATCTGGTTAATGTTATTTCTGAATCAAATGCAGCACAGCTTGCGCCGCTTGCTGATCCGCATCTTTACGGATCCATTGATGCATTTCGGTAAATTTGTCCATCAAGGCTTGGTTGTCGCTTTCGAGTAAACGGCTCACTTCATGGTAAAGGTTGTCGACGGTGCAATGATCTTGCAATAGCTCTTTCACCAGTTCTTCCCCCGCCAAGATGTTCGGCAAAGAGACATACGGCGTTTTCAGCAGACGCTTGGCCAAAAAGGCCGTAAAGGCATTCACGCGATAACCGACCACCATTGGGCGTTTAAGTAGCATGCACTCCAAGGCAACTGTACCGGAGGCGAGCATCACCGCATCGGCTGCAGTAATCACATTGCGCGCGGTATCATCCACCAGCACAAAATTCAGCTCAGGAGCGACTTGTTGCCAAGCCTGTTCAAACTGCGCACGACGTTTAGCATTCACCAAGGCCACCACAAAGCCAAGATCTGGATAGCGCGCCTGCAGTTTTTGACAGGTGGCGATAAAGGGCTCCGCGAGCATCTTCATTTCACTGCCACGGCTGCCCGGCAAAACGGCTAACCAGCGGCGCTGCTCATCCAGACCAAGCAATTGGCGAGCGGCTAACTTATCGGATGCTAACGGAATCGAATCCGCCAAGGTATGACCGATAAACTCGCAAGGCACATTGAATTTGTCGTAAAACGCTTTCTCAAATGGAAGGAAAGCCAGCACTAAATGCGTCGCCGCGGCAATGCCATGAATGCGGTTTTGTCGCCACGCCCACACGGATGGACTGACGTAATGTACAGTCTTGATCCCCGCTTGTTTAAGGCTCAGTTCAAGGCGTAAATTAAAATCCGGCGCATCGATACCCACGAAAACATCCGGCGGATTGGCGGTGAAATACTTAACCAGCTCGGCTTTGACTTTCAGCAGGCGTGGCAAGCGGCCAAGCACTTCCACTAAGCCCATCACGGCCAACTCTTCCATATCAAACAGAGATTGACAGCCAAGTGCGTTCATTTTCGGCCCACCGATGCCCACAAACTCAGCATCTGGATAACGAGCGCGTATCGCTTTGATAAAGCCTTCGCCTAAGGTGTCGCCAGAGAGCTCCCCAACAACTATGCCAATCCGTAATGGTCTATTCACGGTTTCCTCCGCAGTTCATCATGCGCTGATGGATACTCAAGCCTTCGCCACTTAGGTGATACTCACCTCGTTTTGAAACTCGCCAGAGTACAAAAATGCAAAAGATCGCTGAGTCAGCAGCGATCTTTGAATAGTTTGGTTAGCTCACTCACTAAACAAATTAGCGAATAATGCCACGCTCAGATTTCTCAAGGAAATCGAGGAACAGTTTCACACTAGGGTACTGCTCAGCTTCTTGGGCAATCTCAGCCTTGGCTGCTTCAAGAGTCAAACCATTGCGGTACAAGGATTTGTAGGCACGGCGAATCGCATGAATTTCTGCTTTATCAAAGCCACGGCGTTTTAAGCCTTCCACGTTAATACCAAACGGTGCACAGTGGTTACCTTGCGCCATCACGTACGGTGGCACATCTTGCACCACAATAGAGCCGCCACCCAGCATGCAGTGATCGCCAATATGGCAGAACTGGTGAATGGCGGACATGCCACCCACAATCGCTTGGTTGCCCACTTTTACGTGCCCCGCCAAGGTCGCGTTGTTGGCAAAAATACAGCGATCGCCAATCACACAGTCATGCGCAACGTGGGCGTTGATCATAAATAGGTTGTCGCTACCCACGATAGTGATGCCTTTATCTTGCACTGTACCGCGGTGCATGGTGACGCTTTCACGAATCGTATTGCGATCGCCAATGATGAGTTGAGTATCTTCACCGGCGTATTTCAGGTCCTGACACGCTTCACCAATTGAAGCAAACTGGAAAATCCGGTTGAAGCGACCGATTTTAGTTGGCCCCTTGACCACAACGTGCGACAGCAGCTCAGTGCCTTCACCGATCTCGACTTTGCTGTCGACAAAACAGAAAGGACCAATCTTAACGTTGGCACCAATGATAGCGCCCTCTTCCACGACGGAAGTTGGGTGAATTTGTGCAGTTTCGTGAATCATCTTAAAACTCTCGACGTGCGCATTTCAGTTGAGCAGAGCAGACCACATCACCATCGACCTTGGCCACGCCGTTAAACAGCGCGATACCACGACGCTCTTTAAGGAATTCAACTTCAATCATCAGTTGATCGCCCGGTGTCACTGGCTTACGGAACTTAGCTTCATCAATGCTGGCAAAATAGTACAGTTCATTCTCTTTTGGCGCACCAAAGGTTTTGAACGCCAACAGACCAGTGGCTTGAGCCATGGCTTCTAAAATCAATACACCGGGGAAAACCGGCAGTTGTGGAAAGTGACCCGTAAACTGAGGCTCATTCACTGAAACATTTTTCAAACCAATCAGGTATTTACCTTCTTCATAGTCGGTCACGCGATCAATCAGTAAAAATGGATAGCGGTGAGGCAGAAGCGATTGAATTTCAGTGATATTCATCGTTTTCTTATCAGTAGTCAAAGTCATCATCCTGTTTGTAAATAGAAAAATAAGGGAATACCCAACAGCGAAAAGACTCGCAATGTGCGAGCCTTTGAAACCAGCTTATTCAGCTTGAGAGTTATCGGGCTGTGCCGTGTCGGATTGCTCAAGCAACTTTTCTAAAGCTTTCAGTCGCTTATGCATATCTTCAATACGGTGTACGCGAGCGGCCGTTTTACGCCACTCTTTATTGGTTTGCAGAGGAATACCCGAAGAGTACATCCCCTTCTCCTCAATACTGCGCATCACCATACCCATGCCAGTGATGGTCACGCCATCAGCAATCTCGATATGGCCGTTAATCACGCTAGCGCCACCAATAATACAGTATTTGCCAATGCGTGTACTGCCGGCGATGATGGTACCACCCGCCAGCGCACTACCATATCCGATGTGCACGTTGTGAGCGATTTGCAGCTGATTATCGATGATCACGTTATCTTCAATCACAGTATCATCCAGCGCGCCGCGGTCGATGGTGGTGCAAGCACCAATCTCAACGCGATCACCAATACGCACAGAGCCAATCTGCGGAATTTTGATCCACTCGCCACGCTCATTCGCATAACCAAAGCCATCAGCACCAATCACTGCACCAGATTGAATCAAACAATCTGAGCCGATCTCCACTTTGTGGTAAATCGTTACATTGGCCCAGAGCTTGGTGTTATCGCCCAAACGCGCTTGTTTACCGACAAAACAGCCAGCGCCAATCACCACATTATCGCCAAGCTGAACACCTGACTCAATGACCGCATTTGCCCCAATCGAAACGTTGTGACCTAACTTTGCATCTTCAGCAATCACAGCACTCGGTGCAATACCGTGTGCAGGAGAAGGAGTTGAATCCAGCGCCTGAGCCACTTTAGCAAATGCAACATACGGTTCGGCAACCACCAGAGCGTTACTCGGACAGAGTTCTCGCTCACTGGCTTTCACCATGATCACCGTGGCTTTACAATCACCTAAGTGCTTACTGTATTTAGGATTAGACAAGAATGTCACATGTCCAAGTTGTGCCTTATCCATAGGCGCAACGGCACTGACCAGTGCTGTTGGATCACCGAACAACTCCCCCCCGGTGATAGTAGCCAATTCGGCTAAAGTGAGTGTGGTCATAATTTTCGATTATTTAATGGCTTTAATAACTTTCTCAGACAGATTGTGTTCTGGCTTACCGTATTGCATTGAGCTCGTGTCTAGCACGATATCGTAGCCTTCTTTCTCAGCCACTTTCTTCACTGCATCTTGGATCACTTTAAACAGTTTTTGTTTCTCTTCGGCTTCACGGCGAGCAGACGCTTGCTCTAACGCTTGTGCTTTGATCTTGTATTTGCTGTCCAATTGACCGATTTCGATGCGCAGTTTCTCCACTTCATCTTGTCCCATCAATTGACCATCACGCTTGAGCTTTTCAATCTTGGTTTTAGCATCCGCTTGGATAGCTTGCAGCTCAGCCGCTTTGTCTTTGAACTCTTCTTGCATCTTTTGCAAAACGACTTCACGTTGCGGCAGCGCTTGGAACACTTGCGCAGTGTTGATGTAGCCAATTTTCTGCGCTGCTTCAGCCGCATTCGCCATCATTGATGAGCTAAGAATAATCAGGCCAAGGCTGGCTGCTTTGATCATGTTTTTCAAAATATGTTCCTCTCCTAGAAGGTTCTTCCAATGGTGAAGGTGAAGAATTCTTCGTCATCACCCTCATACTTTTTAATCGGTTTAGCCAATGAGAACACTAAAGGTCCCATTGGTGACACCCACTGCAACGCCACACCGTAAGACGAGCGGTAATTGGTTGGATCTGAATAATCGTAATAGTACTGGTTACCATAATCCGCTTTACCACGATAATCGAACTCGGTATCCCACACGCTCGCCATATCGTAGAAGATACTGGTACGAATTTGGTTGCGTGCTTCTTCTGAAGCAAACGGCGTTGGTACAATCAGCTCTACGCTGGCAAGAGCAATCGCGTTACCCCCTACCGAATCATCGGTGGCAGTATCGGAGCCATTGTTCGAACCCGAGTAGTCACGGTACACCGCTTTAGGACCTGCAGAGTTTGACCCAAAACCACGTAATGAGGTAAAGCCGCCCGCATAGAAGTTCTCATAAAACGGGAACAAGTTATCTTTTCCATCCGTTTGACCATAACCGTTACCGTAACCTAAACGGCCACGCAGCAGTAAGGTAAACTCATGTTTCTTGGTCAACGGGAAATACTGGCGGACATCGTATTGCAGCTTAAAGTACTGCGCATCCGACCCCGGCACTGTCATTTTGTAGAAAGCACGCTGATGGTTACCCGCCGTCGGAAAATAGCTGTTATTGAGGGCATTACGCGTCCAAGATAAGTTGATATCGAAGTCATCGGTCAACAAGTTACCGCCAGAATCGATGTTACTCGCCTGCGCAGCAAGGAAGTTCTCCACTTGCAGATAAGGCGTTAAGTTACCAATCTTGTTGTGGGTGTAACCAATACCAAACTCAAATCGGTTCAATTCATCAAATGGGAAACCCCAAGTCAAACTGGTTCCGTAACTTTCGTTGGTATAGTCAACAATGCCCGCTTCAGAAGCTTCAAACTGGTTGTAGAAAACTTTGCCGCCCAAGCTGACACCATCAAGGTTCCAGTAAGGATCGCGATATTCTAACGTCAGGTTTTTCTGATAATCGTTGATCATGGCATTCACGCCAACGCGGTTCCCCGAACCTAAGAAGTTGTCTTGTTGCAGACCGACTTGGAAGCTCACCCCGGATTCAGTACCGTAACCGACACCGAAGTTGACGTTGCCTGAGTTCGCCTCTTTTACGCTGTAAACAAGATCCACTTGGTCTTCACTACCCGGCACACGTACCGTTTGCACTTCTACCGTTTCAAAGAAACCTAAACGATTGAGACGAGTCTTACCGGTTTCGATGTCTTTTGAGTTGAGCCAAGAGCCTTCCATCTGACGCATTTCACGGCGCAAGACTTCATCACGAGTGCTGTTGTTACCGACAAAACGGATGTCACGGACATAGACACGTTTACCCGCTTCGACATGAACCACCAGTGACACTTGCTGCTTTTCATCATCAAATTCAGGAATGGTGCGTACTTGTGGATAGGCGTAGCCAGATTCCCCAAGCACTTTCTTAACACTCTCTTCGAGTCTAGTCACCGCAGAACCGTTATAGGTTTCGCCGATTTCAAATGGGATAAGAGAAGTAAACTCGGCCTCTTTGCCCATCAGCTCACCACGGAACTGCACTTTGCTTACCGTGTACGGCTCACCTTCATTCAAGTTCAGCGTGATGTATACGCCCTTCTTATCGGGAGAGATGGCCACTTGTGTGCTATCAACCTGAAACTTCAGATAACCGCGATCCAGATAGTAAGTGCGCAGCGCTTCAATATCACCCGCCAGCACTTGCTTCTTGTACTTATCATCCGCAAGGAAGTTCCACCATGCGACATCAACGTTGAGGTTAAAACGTGACAGCAACTCTTCATCGCTAAACACTTGGTTACCGATAAAGTTGATCTGTTGGATCTTAGCGGAAACGCCCTCAGTAAAGACAAACTTAAGGTCAGCACGGTTGCGCGGTAATGGGGTTACCACCGCTTTCACGGTCGCGTTGTATTTACCCACGCTGTAGTAAAAATCTTCTAAGCCTTTTTCAATATTGCTGAGTGTCGTTCGATCCAAGGCTTCGCCAACTCGGATGCTCGAAGCTTCCAAGTTTTGCTTGAGTTGCTCCTCTTTGATCGCTTTGTTGCCAGAAAACGACACGCTTGCAATGGTCGGGCGCTCTTTAACCTGCACCATCAAGGTATTGCCATCGCGCAATACTTTGACATCCTCAAAGTTACCTGAGGAATAGAGCGCTTTGATGATGTTCGCGACATCTTGCGAATCGACACTGTCGCCGACTCGAACGGGCATTTTCAGCAACGCAGCACCCAAAGCGACCCTTTGCAGGCCATCAATTTGAATATCCTGTACCACAAATTTTTCGGCACCATTCGCCGACACGCTCGTGGCAAGCAGTGTCGCGAGCAGAATCTGTTTCATCGCCATATTGTTTTGAGTTCTTCCTTACTGCAACTCTTGCCTAATGTTTATCAATCACAGGCGAGTAAAATCGTTAAAGATTGCAACGGCCATTAAAGAGAAAATGATGGCACCACCAATCCGGTAACCCATTTCCTGCACCTTTTCCGGAACAGGGCGACGGATCACCGCTTCAATCATGAAAAACAACAGATGACCACCATCCAGCATCGGCAGTGGCACCAAGTTGATAATGCCAAGGTTAATACTGATCAGAGCCAAAAAGCCTAAAAAGTACACAAAACCGTAGTCAGCCGTTGTTCCTGCGCCTTTAGCAATCGAAATGGGTCCACTGAGATTATTCAACCCAACATCGCCCACCAACAGTTTTTTCAACATGCTGACCGTCAGGTCAATCACTTGTCCGCTTTTTTCAACCGCTTTACCAAGCGACTCAAATACACCAAATTGCAATTCAAATCGATAGTTTTGCGGCCATTCTGCGACTTTTGGTGCGATTCCCGCAAAACCAATCACTTTTCCTTGCGAAAGCTCACGGCTGTCGGGAATCAAAGTGAGTTCAACTTGCTGGCCTGCTCGCTCAACCATAACTGCGATAGGCGCGTTAGGATGGTTTTGAATTGCATTGACCACTTGTTGCCACGCCTCAACCGCTTGTCCATTGATTTGCAACACGGTATCACCGACTTGTAAACCCGCACGCTCACCCGCACCTTGCGCAGAAACATTGGTCAGCTGATTGGAAATCTCAGGGGTAAAAGGTTTAAAGCCAAGCGCCCCCATAGCAGACTCTGTTTCTGGGTCAAAGTTCCAATCACGCAGATTTATTGTCTTAATTTCATTCAATCCCACACCTTCGGAGGAGGAGACGGTGATCGTCATACTGTCATCGCCAATATGACCAATTAAGCCCATGTTGACCGATTCCCAGTCGGGAGTATTCACGCCCGAAACCGCTTTGATCTCCATACCCGGCTCAAGGCCCGCTTGAGCCGCAATCGAGTAAGGTGTCACTTCGCCAATCACAGGTTTGACCGCGGGTACGCCGATCATAAACACCAGCCAATAGGCAAAGATTGCGAAGAGGAAGTTAAAAATGGGGCCCGCACTCACAATGGCAGAACGTTTCCAGAGTGACTGCTTATCAAACGCCATGGCTTGCTGTTCGGCGGGAACATCATCCACACGTCCATCGAGCATTTTGACGTAACCACCGAGTGGGATCATCGATATCGAGTATTCTGTACCGTCATGGCCGACGCGTTTCCAAATTGATTTCCCAAAACCGATAGAAAATTTCTCAACTTTCACACCGCAACGTCTGGCAACCCAGAAGTGTCCGAACTCATGCACTGCGACGAGAATGCCCAGCGCAATGATGAAGGCGATAAAGTTCCACAATATGTCGGTCATGCTTGGCGCTCTTTGAGTACTTGATGGGCAAAATGCCGAGCCATTGTATCTAGCTCAAGCAGGCTTTCCAAGTCACGGCAATGTAACTGGGTGTTGGTCGCACAGACCTTGGACAATACTTGATCATTGATGAGTGCAATGTCAGTAAACCGTATTTTCCGCTTTAAAAACGCGTCAACGGCCACTTCATTGGCTGCATTGAGCGAGGTTGTCGCATGTTGGCCGAGGAAACACGCATCCATCGCTAATTGCAAGCACGGGTAGCGCGCAAAATCGACCTCCATAAAGGTCAGTTGCTGCAAACGCGTAAAATCCAGTGCAGGTACTCCCGCAGTCACTCGCTCAGGATAAGCCATGGCATAGGAGATTGGCGTTGCCATATCCGGCTCGCCCAACTGAGCAATCACTGAACCATCTTGGTATTGCACCATAGAGTGGATCACGGATTGAGGATGGATGAGCACTTTGAGCTGTTCACGTGACGTGTTAAATAGCCATTTAGCTTCAATGTATTCGAGGCCTTTGTTCATCATGGTCGCGGAATCTACCGAAATTTTCGGTCCCATTGACCAGTTTGGATGAGCAATCGCCTGCTCAGGAGTCACGCTATCTAAGGTCGCAAGGTCGCTATAGCGGAAAGGGCCGCCAGAGCCCGTGAGCAAAATATGGTCGATACCGTATTGAGATAAATCACAGCGCCCCAACTGAGTTTGGATTTCAGTCGGCAGACATTGGAAAATCGCGTTGTGTTCACTATCCACGGGCATTAATTCAGCGCCAGATTGTGCGACAGCATCAATAAATAGCTGTCCCGACATGACCAATGCTTCTTTATTGGCAAGTAACACACGCTTACCGGCTTTCACCGCCGCCATGGTGGGTAACAAACCTGCGGCCCCAACAATGGCCGCCATCACGGTATCAACATCATCCAGCGCCGCGACTTGGCACATCGCCTCTTCGCCGTACAGCACTTCGGTCGCCATCGCTTGTTTTTTGAGCAAGCCTTGCAACTCAGATGCTGCTGACGCCGTTGCCATAACGGCATATTTCGGCCGCCACTGTTGGCACAGCTGGTACATTTTGGCTACGTTGACCCCAGCCACTAACGCAACAATGGAAAACTGCTGTGGATTTTGGGCTATCACCTTAAGGGTGCTGGCTCCTATCGAACCTGTGGCACCTAAAATGGTTAGTTTACGCATAGTGAAGATCGCTGTTATTCACATCAGGCTGCCTAAGCAGCCTGAGTATTAGAACAAGAAATAGAGAAGAGCGAACACAGGGAAAGCGGCCGTTAGGCTATCAATCCGATCCAGAATGCCGCCGTGCCCAGGAATGATATTGCTGCTGTCTTTGATCCCAGAAACACGTTTAAACATGCTCTCGACCAAATCCCCTAAAACCGAAATCACCACAGTCAATAAGATGATCAGCAGCATGACAGGCATAGAGCTAAATTGAATACCAAACCACTCTGCTACCCAATAACCAACCAGCATGGCGGTGACGATGCCACCGACCAAACCTTCTATCGTTTTATTCGGGCTGACTGCGGGCGCCATTTTGTGTTTACCTAAGCTTTTTCCCACAAAATAGGCACCGCTGTCTGCGGCCCAGACCAGAAAACAGACGAAGAGAACTAATTTCGCGCCATAAAGAGGATCGGAAAGGTAAGTATCGGCGCGTAAGAACAGCACACTCCAAAAGAAAGGCAGCAGCGTAAATAGGCCAAACAGGTGGCGAACAGTGCTGGAGTGCTCCCATAATGGACGCGAACGCGGATAAGTGATCGCCAGTCCACTTGAGACGAGCCACCAAAGGCTACCGATACCCAGCACAATAAAATGCGCCGTATTCATATTGCTGATAGCCGGAAATTGAAAGTCGATCAAAGCGACACTGATACCACCAACCAATAAGGCGGGAATCATGGCTAACATGCGTGATGGTTGGTTAACGAACTGAGTCCATTCCCAGAATCCGAGTAAGGTCACTACTGCGAGTGCCAACATAAACCAAGCAAAAGGCAGATAAAGGATGCCAAGGATCACCAAAGGCGCCAGAATAAGCGCTGTAATGATTCGCTGCTTCAAATTGAGAAGTCCTATATTCAGTTTTCCATCAATGCCTTGATTTGTTCACCAGTACAGCCAAAACGGCGCTCACGATTAACAAACCAAGTCACTGCTTCAATCAGGCAGTTTTCATCGAACTCAGGCCAGAAGACTGGAGTGAAATACATTTCTGCATAGGCAAGTTGCCAAAGCATAAAATTACTAATGCGGCACTCTCCACTGGTGCGGATCAACAAATCCACATCCGGCAGATCAGCCATAGTCAAATGCTGCTTAAATACGGCTTCATCGATGTCCGACGGTTGCAGTTCACCTTGGGTAACCTTTTCAGCCAATGCTTGAGTAGCTTGCAAGATATCCCACTGTCCACCGTAGTTCGCAGCGATGTTGACCACCATGCCGGTATTGCTGGCGGTCAACTGCTCCGCTTGCGCGATTTTCGTTTGCAGACGCTCACTAAAGCGGCTTTTATCACCGATCACTCGCAAACGCAGATTGTTTTTATGCAATTTCTTAATTTCGGTTGAAAGAACCGTCATAAAAAGTTCCATCAACACGCCCACTTCTTCTTCCGGACGACGCCAGTTCTCGCTGCTAAAAGCAAACAGAGTCACGGCTTTAATGCCAAGGCGAGCAGAAGTAGAGATGGTTTTTCGTACCGCAGCCACACCATTTTTATGGCCGAACACACGCGGTTTTCCCTGCGCTTTCGCCCAACGACCATTACCATCCATAATGACGGCAATATGTTTAGGCAATACATCTTGGGAAAGAGATAGATTTTGCATAAGAAACACAACGAACAATCAAAGAGGCGCAAGAGTAGCATAAAAAAACGCTGTGCTGCGAGCACAGCGTTTTGTTCACCAAGTCAGTGGATTAAACTTCCATCAACTCTTTTTCTTTTGCAGCAAGCACATCATCGATCTTCTTCACTGCCGCATCCGTCAGCTTTTGAATCTCTTCTTGTGCACGGCGTTCATCGTCTTCTGAAATCTCTTTGTCTTTCAGTAGCGCTTTCAGATCGTTGTTCGCATCACGACGAATGTTACGTACCGCAACACGACCGCCTTCTGCTTCACCACGCACGATTTTCACCAGATCACGGCGACGTTCTTCGGTGAGCGGTGGCAGTGGAACGCGGATAATGGTGCCGGCTGACATTGGGTTTAGACCCAGATCAGACATCAGGATCGCTTTTTCAACTTTTTGAGTTAATTCGCGATCAAACACGGTGATCGCTAGCGTACGTGCATCTTCAGCAATCACGTTAGCAACCTGATTAAGTGGAGTTGGAGCGCCGTAGTAGTCAACTGAAATACCCGTCAGCAGACTTGGGTGAGCACGGCCAGTACGAATTTTCGACAGGCCATTTTTCAGTGCTTCAACACTTTTCTCCATACGCTCTTGCGCATCTTTTTTGATCTCATTAATCACAATATCACCTTAATTCTTGTTTTCGTTTCGAGAGCGTTTCGTTCGCAGACGGATCACTGCACGTCGCTGATCAGCGTACCTTCAGCTTCACCCATAACGACACGGCGAAGTGCGCCTGGCTTATTCATGTTGAAGACACGAATTGGCATTTTATGGTCACGAGCCAGAGTAAACGCCGCCAAATCCATCACTTTCAGTTCTTTCTCAAGCACATCGTTGTAAGCCAGCTTATCATACAGTTGTGCATCCGGGTTGGCTACCGGGTCAGCGCTGTAAACACCATCTACTTTGGTCGCTTTGAGAACGACATCAGCTTCAATTTCAATACCACGCAGACACGCAGCCGAATCCGTAGTAAAGAAAGGATTGCCTGTACCCGCAGCAAAAATTACCACTCGGCCTTGGCGCAATTCACGAATCGCATCAGACCAGCTGTAATCGTCACACACACCATTTAGTGGGATAGCAGACATCAGACGTGCATTGACATAAGCACGATGCAGCGCATCACGCATTGCCAAACCATTCATTACCGTGGCAAGCATGCCCATATGATCCCCAACAACACGGTTCATGCCCGCTTTGGCAAGGCCAGCACCACGGAATAGGTTGCCGCCACCAATCACAACGCCCACTTGAACACCCAGCTCAACCAGTTCTTTTACTTCTTGAGCCATACGATCAAGTACCGTTGGATCAATACCAAAACCTTCAGAGCCTTGTAGCGCTTCACCACTTAGTTTTAACAGAATACGTTGATAAGCTGGTTTAGGGTTCGTTGTCATGGGAGTTTACCTTCCAAAGAGAGTTGAGGATTAACAGTCATGGATAGATTTGAGTGCTAGGCCAAAATCCATTCATCACGGTTAATCGAGTCGACGCTTTATGATTCAATCATTAACGAATCAACACCTTAATCGTGAAAAGACCGCAGCCATGGCCACGGTCTTTTTCTGAGCAATCGCGCTAGGATTAACCTTTTTGCGCCAGTGCTACTTCTTCAGCAAAGCTCAGGCCTTCTTGTTTCTCGATGCCTTCACCTACTTCTAGACGGATGAATGCAGAAACAGTTGCGCCTTTCTCAGCCAGAATTTCACCAACAGTTTTCTTTGGCTCCATTACGAATGGCTGACCAGTCAGAGAAACTTCGCCAGTGAATTTCTTCATACGGCCTTCAACCATTTTCTCTGCGATTTCTTTTGACTTGCCTTCGTTCATTGCGATGCCAACTTGAACTTCACGCTCTTTAGCAACCACTTCAGCAGGAACGTCGTCTGGAGTCAGGAATTCTGGGCGAGAAGCCGCTACGTGCATTGCAACGTGTTTTAGAGTTTCAACGTCAGCAGAACCAGCAACGACAACACCGATACGGTCGCCGTGGCGATAAGTCGCCAGAGCTTCGCCTTCAACGTACTGAACGCGACGGATGTTGATGTTCTCACCAATTTTCGCAACAAGAGCAACACGAGCTTCTTCGAATTGTGCTTGCAGCTCTTCTACAGAGGCTTTAGAAGCGAGAGCAGCGTCAGTAACTTGGTTAGCAAATGCTACGAAGTTGCTGTCTTTTGCTACGAAGTCAGTTTGGCAGTTGACTTCAACTAGAGCCGCAATGCCTTCGCCTTCTTTGATCATGATGGTGCCTTCAGCAGCGATGTTGCCAGCTTTCTTAGCAGCTTTAGCAGCACCACTCTTACGCATGTTCTCGATCGCCAGCTCGATGTCACCGTTGGTTTCAACAAGGGCTTTCTTACATTCCATCATACCTGCGCCAGTACGCTCGCGCAGTTCTTTTACTAGAGCAGCAGTAACAGCCATTCTCTATTCCTCAGTTAATTCTGGATTGGGTAAAAATTGAGGGCCTACATTATCGGCCCCCAATGCTAACTATAACTTGGGCTATGCTACACAATCATGGCAGATAGCCTAAGTTTCACTCAGAGCCGAGATTATTCCGCTTCTACGAAACCGTCTTTTTCAGCTACAGCAGCTACGTCTTTGTTGCGACCTTCGTTGATCGCTTGAGCAGCAGCATTCAGGTACAGTTGAACAGCGCGGATCGCGTCGTCGTTACCTGGGATGATGTAGTCTACGCCGTCTGGGCTAGAGTTAGTATCAACAACAGCAAATACTGGAATACCTAGGTTGTTCGCTTCTTTGATAGCGATGTGCTCGTGATCTGCGTCGATTACGAACAGAGCGTCAGGCAGGCCGCCCATATCTTTGATACCGCCAAGAGACTTTTCCAGTTTCTCCATTTCGCGAGTGCGCATTAGAGCTTCTTTCTTAGTCAGCTTGTCAAAAGTACCGTCAGTAGATTGAACTTCCAGCTCTTTCAGACGCTTGATTGACTGACGAACAGTTTTCCAGTTAGTCAGCATACCGCCCAACCAGCGGTTGTTAACGTAGTATTGGTTGCTTGCTAGAGCTGCTTCTTTCACAGACTCAGATGCAGCGCGCTTAGTACCAACGAATAGAACTTTACCTTTCTTCTCGCCAACTTTTGCCAGCTCAGCTAGAGCTTCGTTGAACATAGGTACAGTTTTTTCTAGGTTGATGATGTGAACGCGGTTACGTGCGCCGAAAATGAATTGCTTCATTTTTGGGTTCCAGTAACGAGTTTGGTGACCGAAGTGTACGCCCGCTGTCAGCATGTCGCGCATTGATACAGATGCCATTTTAAAATCCTCTATGGGGTTAGGCCTCCACATCCCCCGTATATCCGACTCCACTTGGAGCACCCCGGAATACGTGTCGGAATGTGTGTGATTTAAACAATTAGGTTTGTGGTTCCCAATCCTTTTCGCCAACAGGGAGAATAAGGACCCGGATTCCGGCGCGCTTTATATCATATTTCGCCCCTGTGTGGCTAGAAAAAATTCGTCGATAGCCAATGCAAAGCCATGACTTAGCCACTCGATTTTAGCGCCGGGCGACTGTTTTCTTGCGCTTCATCTGTCCATTGTTACAATAGCGCCACTAGCACCTTGTGTGCTCACAAGTGAGTAGAGAAAGCCGATGTCTATAAAAATCAAGAATGCCGTAGAAATTGAAAAAATGCGCGTCGCGGGCCGCTTAGCCGCTGAAGTTCTCGAAATGATTGAACCTCATGTGAAAGCAGGCGTGACTACCGAAGAGCTGGATCAGATATGTCATAAGTACATTACTGAAGTTCAAGGCGCGATTCCGGCACCACTGAATTATCACGGTTTTCCAAAATCGATCTGTACGTCGATCAACCATATTGTCTGCCACGGCATTCCTGCCAGTGAAGATACTTATTTTGGTCAGATCCAACGTCCTGCTGTACTGCGTGATGGCGACATCCTTAATATCGATATTACGGTTATCAAAGACGGCTACCACGGCGATACCTCAAAAATGTTTTTGATTGGCGATGTGTCGATTGAAGACAAACGCCTGTGTCATGTGGCGCAAGAGTGTCTTTACCTCGCACTTAAACAGGTCAAGCCGGGCGTTCAATTGGGCGAAATTGGAACCACGATTGAAAAGCACATCAAGACCAACAACAAAAACAACCCGCGCTTTAAATTCTCTATCGTGCGTGATTACTGTGGTCACGGCATTGGTGCTGAGTTCCATGAAGAGCCACAAGTGGTGCACTACAAAAACAGTGACCGCACCGTGCTGCGTGAAGGGATGATTTTCACCATTGAGCCCATGATTAACGCCGGTAAATTTGGCTGCCGTCTTGATGATGAAGATAGCTGGACGGTCTACACCGCCGATGGCAAAAAATCTGCCCAGTGGGAACATACGATTTTGGTCACTGCAACAGGCTGTGAAATCCTGACGCTACGCAGTGAAGAAAGCCTGCCACGCATCTTGAATAACGCCTAAGTTATCCTTCGATTGAAAATATCCCTGCTGGTCAGGGATATTTTTTTATCCGTCGCCATCTGCTAGATTGGCTCCATTCGTGTTAACGCTTGCATGGACGCGCTATGCCGTATCAATCCCCTATCACATTTCAAGAACCCCAACTCACGGTTGAGAGCTTAAAGCAGCAGCTCGAAAGCTTTACTGAATACCAAAAGCAGGAGTTTTTCGATCACCATCCAGTGACCGACTTAGTGCTTGGCCGCTCCGAATACATGGACCTACTGCTACACCGTTTATGGAAATATTTTGGATTTGATGAGCTGGTTGAAGTGAGCTTAGTCGCGGTTGGGGGTTATGGGCGTGGTGAGCTACACCCTCTCTCAGACATCGATCTCTTAGTCTTATCTCAACAGCCGCTCAGCGAACAAGTCGCCAATAAAATCAGCCAATTTCTCACCCTGTTATGGGATTTAAAATTGGAGATTGGCCACGCAGTACGAACCGTGGAACAGTGTGCTGAAATCGGTAAAGCTGACCTCACTGTAGCCACTAACTTGCAAGAAGCGCGCTTACTGTGCGGCTGTGAAGAGACCTTTCATCGTCTGAAAATGGTCATCCATTCTGAGTCCTTCTGGCCAAGTGAAATCTTCTATCAAGCCAAAGTGCGTGAGCAGAAAGAGCGCCACGCTCGATATCACGACACCACCTACAACTTAGAGCCAGACATCAAATCGACTCCCGGTGGGCTACGCGATATTCACACCTTAAGTTGGGTCGCACGCCGACATTTTGGAGCAACGTCCTTGTATGAGATGAGCCGCTTTGGTTTTCTGACCGATGCCGAATACCGTGAGTTGGTTGAGTGCCAAGACTTTTTATGGCGCGTGCGTTTTGCGCTGCACATTGAGCTGAAACGTTACGACAACCGCTTAACCTTCGCGCATCAAGTGCAAGTTGCTCGTCATCTCGGTTACTTTGGTGAAGGCAACCGTGGCATAGAGATGATGATGAAAGAGTTTTTCCGCACCCTGCGTCGTGTGGCTGAACTCAACAAAATGCTGCTGAAAATTTTCGATAAAGCGATCCTCAATAATGGTGAAGAAGCCGAAGCCGTGATTATTGATGATGACTTCCAACGCCGTGGCAATATGATTGAAGCGCGTAAACCCGCGCTATTTCAAGCTCGTCCAGAAACTATTCTGGATATGTTTTTGCACATGGCCAGTGACTCCACCATCGAATCGGTTGCGCCAGCCACCATGCGCCAATTACGCACGGCTCGTCGCCGACTGAATAAATTTCTGCACACCCTTCCCGCCGCACGCGAAAAGTTTATTGAGCTGGTACGCCACCCCAACGCACTGCATAAAGCGTTTAGCCAAATGCACAAGCTGGGCGTACTTGCTGCTTATTTGCCCCAATGGAACCAGATTGTTGGCCAGATGCAGTTCGACTTGTTCCACGTCTATACGGTGGATGAACATAGTATTCGTCTACTCAAACATATCCATCTATTTAGTGACGCCAATAACCACGATCGCCACCCTATTTGCTGTGAAATTTACCCTAAAATTCAGAAAAAAGAGCTGCTCATCCTCGCGGCTATTTTCCATGATATCGGTAAAGGACGCGGCGGTGATCACTCAGAAATTGGTGCTGATGAAGCGTTTGATTTCTGTATTGAGCACGGTTTATCTAAACCGGAAGCGAAATTGGTCGCTTGGCTGGTCAAAAATCACCTCCTGATGTCAGTCACCGCGCAGCGTCGTGATATCTACGATCCAGATGTGATCATCGAATTTGCCAAAAAAGTGCGTGATGAAGAGCGCCTCGAATACTTAGTGTGTTTAACCGTCGCCGACATCTGCGCCACCAATCCTGAGCTTTGGAACAGTTGGAAACGGACTTTGTTGGCAGAGCTCTTTTACTCAACCCAGCGCGCGCTGCGGCGCGGCCTAGAAAATCCCGTTGATGTCCGTGAACGCATTCGTCATAACCAGCAAATGGCCTCCGCCCTGCTGCGCAAAGAAGGCTTCTCTAGCCGTGAAATTGAGGTGTTGTGGCAGCGCTTTAAAGCCGATTATTTCTTGCGCCATACTCATAAACAGATCGCGTGGCACTGCACCCATTTATTACGCCATGAAGACAGTAGCAAACCTTTGGTTTTACTGAGCAAAAAAGCCACTCGCGGCGGAACGGAAGTTTTTATCTACACCAAGGATCAGGCTGCTTTATTTGCGACTGTGGTTGCCGAGCTCGACCGGCGTAATCTGAACGTGCATGACGCACAAATCATGGCCAGTAAAGACGGTTATGTACTCGATACTTTCATGGTACTTGACCAAAATGGGCAAGCCATTGAAGAAGATCGCCATCAAGCATTGATTCGTCATCTGGTGCATGTACTGGAAGATGGTCGTCCTACCACGCAAAAGGCACGGCGCATTCCTCGTAACTTGCAGCACTTTAAAGTCAAAACTCAGGTTGATTTTCTACCAACCAAGAGTAAAAAGCGCACCTTAATGGAGTTCGTTGCGCTGGATACGCCGGGGCTACTGGCTACCGTCGGAGCCACCTTTGCCGAACTCAACTTGGATTTGCATGCCGCTAAAATCACGACCATAGGTGAGCGCGCAGAAGACTTATTCATTTTAACCAACGCCCAAGGCACGCGCCTCAATGAAGAGGAGGAGCAGCACTTGCGCGAGAAATTGATTGAACATGTCGCAGAGCTCGCGCCCAGCGCTCAGTAGCGAAACGGTCAAGGTGCGGGTGCGATCTTGAGCACAAGTTAACCTATTGAACTGTCAGGCACATCAACCAGCTGCTACAGTAAATTGAGTGCCATCTTGGTAAATGT
>NZ_WPDC01000054.1:0-23242 GCF_035615595.1 Vibrio sp. R-1
TATTCACCTTCCTCTTTTGATTTTGAGATTGCCACTCTGACCAAAATAAGATTTTTTGGGGGGGATTGGGGTTATAGCTTTCTACCCAATAGCCCTAACGCGATGGCCAAGAAAACTAAGCTTGGCGCTAGCGCACCAAACAATGGCGGTAATCCATACACCAAACTGAGTGGGCCAAAGAACTCACTTGAGATGTAGAAAGTAAATCCGGCAATGACGCCAGATAAAATCCGCGCCCCCATGGTGACGCTACGCAATGGGCCAAAAATGAACGACAGCGCCATCAACATCATCACCGCAATCGAGATCGGCTGAGTCACTTTGCGCCACAAAGCCAACTCATAACGCGATGAGTCTTGCTCTGATGCTTTTAAGTAATGCACGTAATCGCTTAAGCCTGTGAGAGATAGCTCTTCCGGCTTAACCGTCACTACGGCAAGTTTGTCTGGAGCAAGAGAGGTTCGCCAGCGGTACTCAGGCAACGATTCTTTACTGATCTCGATGTCATTCACCAAACGGGTCAATACTGCATCTTTCATCAGCCATTCATTGTTAGCAACGTAATCGACTTGCTCAGAAAAAATCACCGTACTCAGTTTTTTATTTTCGTCAAAGCGCCACAGATTCAATCCATACAACTGTTCGTTTTCAACTTTGGCGATAAAGATAAAATCATTCGCATCCCGTGCCCAAACCCCAGTACGCACCGACATAATCGCACCACCCGAGGTGGCAAATGCGCGCATATCACGTGCCATTTTTTGCGCTTGTGGTGCGCCCCACTCTCCGAGCAAGGTGACAATAATCATCAGCGGAATGGCGGTTTTAAGAACGGAAAGGCCGATATCAAGCTTAGAAAAACCAGCAGCCTGCATCACCACCAATTCAGAGCTGGAAGCTAACGCCCCCAAACCAATCAATGCGCCCAATAGAGCCGCCATCGGAAAAAACATTTCCACATCACGAGGAATACTCAGCACCACAAACAGCAAGGCTTGCAATAAATCGTAACTTCCCTCACCCACTTTACGGAGCTGCTCAACATATTTGATGATGCCAGAGAGGCCAACAAAGGTAACCAGTACCAAGGCTGTCGTAGCAACAATAGTGCGGCCGATATACCAATCAAGAATTTTAAACACGACTTAAGCTACCTTTCTCTGTTTCCATCGATCTTTAAAACGGCGCACAGGAATGCTATCCAAGGTGTTGACCATCAGCGCAGCCAACAGCAGTGCGGCATTAATTGGCCACAAGCCAATGATAACCGGCAGTGAACCGTCTTCAATCGCTGATTTGGTCGCACTGAGCGCAAGGAAATAAGTCAAATAGATCAAAATAGCGGGTCCCATTTTGGCAAAACGTCCTTGACGAGGGTTCACCGCGGAAAGAGGGACAACCAACATAGTCAACAGTGGAATACACACTACGAGAGAGATTCGCCATTGTAATTCGGCTTGTGCTCGGCGATCCGCATTATTGAGCAAGCTTAAGGTTGGCAGAGCTTCCCAATCACGTTCAGCCGATTTCACTTCACGTTGGCCGATCAAGCCGTCGTAAGAGTCGAAGTTAGTGATCATGTAGTCGACTCGGGTAGGTACGCCTTCATAGCGAGTGCCGTCATAGAGAGTAATGATCTGACGGCCATCACTCAGCTCTTTAACATCGCCCGAGTGAGAAAACATCACGCTGGGTAAAATCGAATCTCGTGGTGCTAACTGCGCCACAAACACGTTATACAATTTACGATTTTCAATATTGTCGATGAACACCACCGAAGAGCCATCTGGCGAACGTTGGAAGTGGCCTTTTTGCAGCAGATCGACACTGTTTTCTGCCGCAAACTGCTCCATTAAATGAGCTTCTTTATCTTGGCTCCAAGGCGCGAGCCACAGCGCATTAAAAGCCGCCACAGAAGCCGTAATCAAAGCCAAATATAAGGCGGCACGGATCAAAAACTTGTTACCGATCCCAGTCGCATTCATGACGGTTATCTCACTCTCCGCATACAAACGGCCGAAAGTAAGCAGAATACCGATGTACAGGCTAAGTGGCAGCATTAATAAGCCCATTGCCGGCATATTCAATCCAACGATGGATAAGATCATGCTGGTAGGAATTTCACCGTCAGAGGCCTCTGCCAAAACACGGATAAATTTCTGGCTGAGAAACACTAAAAACAGCACGAAGAAGATCGCAAACTGGCTTTTTATTGTTTCTCGGATCAAATATCTAACAATAATCACGCTGAAATTACCTATGCAAAACTTGTTTTTTTGATTGAATCACTATAATTTCCCGATGAACCTTTTATTTTTTGAATAATTTCGCTAACGGTTAGGTTGCGCATGCAAAAGGTCGATCCTTCATGGGATCCAGCAAGTAAGAGCGCATTATCTACCATTTAGTTCTATTTGTCTTCAGGATGTAGGAGTACGCATGGAGTTCAGTGTTAAGAGTGGCAGCCCTGAGAAACAGCGCAGCGCATGTATCGTTGTTGGGGTGTTTGAACCACGTCGCCTTTCTCCAGTCGCAGAACAGCTTGATAAAATCAGCGACGGCTATATTAGTTCACTGCTACGTCGCGGTGATCTAGAGGGTAAACCGGGGCAGATGCTACTGCTGCATCAAGTACCCGGTGTGTTGTCTGAGCGAGTACTGCTCGTCGGTTGCGGTAAAGAACGCGAACTGGGTGAACGTCAGTACAAAGAGATCATTCAGAAAACCATCAATACCTTAAATGAAACTGGCTCTATGGAAGCAGTCTGCTTCTTGACCGAGTTGCACGTCAAAGGTCGCGATACCTATTGGAAAGTGCGCCAAGCGGTTGAAGCCACCAAAGATGGTCTGTACATCTTTGATCAATTCAAGAGCGTAAAACCAGAAATCCGCCGCCCACTGCGTAAATTGGTATTCAACGTTCCCACTCGCCGTGAATTGAATCTTGGTGAACGCGCGATTACCCATGGTCTGGCTATTTCATCAGGTGTAAAAGCTTGTAAAGATTTAGGTAATATGCCGCCCAACATCGCAAACCCGGCTTACCTCGCCTCTCAAGCTCGTCGTCTGGCTGACGATTACGAGAGCATCACCACCAAAATCATTGGTGAAGAAGAGATGGAAAAGCTCGGCATGGCTTCTTATCTTGCGGTCGGTCGTGGCTCACGCAATGAATCCATGATGTCGATCATCGAATACAAAGGCAATCCAGATCCTGAAGCCAAACCCATCGTATTGGTGGGTAAAGGTCTGACTTTTGACTCAGGCGGTATCTCACTCAAACCGGGTGAAGGTATGGATGAGATGAAGTACGACATGTGTGGCGCAGCATCGGTATTCGGCACCATGAAAGCGATTGCCAAACTCGGCCTACCACTTAACGTGATTGGTGTATTGGCGGGCTGTGAAAACATGCCAGGCAGCAATGCTTATCGTCCGGGTGACATTCTGACGACGATGTCAGGTCAAACCGTGGAAGTGTTAAACACCGATGCAGAAGGCCGTTTAGTTTTGTGTGACGTACTGACTTACGTTGAGCGCTTTGAGCCTGAATGTGTGGTCGATGTAGCCACCCTAACTGGTGCGTGTGTGATTGCTTTAGGCCATCACATCAGCGCGGTGATGTCGAACCACAACCCGCTGGCACATGAGTTGGTGAATGCCTCTGAGCAATCGAGCGATCGCGCATGGCGTCTGCCACTGGCTGATGAATACCATGAGCAGCTCAAGAGCCCATTTGCCGATATGGCAAACATTGGTGGCCGCCCAGGTGGCGCCATTACTGCAGCTTGTTTCCTCTCTAAATTTGCTAAGAAATACAACTGGGCACACTTAGACATCGCAGGTACTGCATGGAAATCGGGTGCCGCGAAAGGCTCAACCGGTCGTCCTGTCTCGCTACTAGTCCAATTCCTGCTTAATCGCAGCGGTGGCCTAGACGCTGAAGAGTAATCGCAAAAGGGCCTTCGGGCCCTTTTTCATTACTAGACCTCAACTACCGCCACAGGCGTGGTGATTGTTTGCAAGAGACCAAGATGCCTACCGCAACTTTTTACCTGATTTCCCCAGATTCTGCTCAAGCAACGCCAGAAGGCTTCGCGCAGTACGTGCTGTATTTGACGCGTCACTTTGCCGCGCAAGGCGCTCGCATTTATCTGCAATGCCAAGATAAACCACACGCCGAGCAGCTAGCTGAGCGATTTTGGCAAATCGAACCCGAACAGTTTTTAGCGCACAATCTGGTGGGTGAAGGTCCCAAATCCGGTACCGCGATTGAGATAGGTTATGTGGGCGTTTCCCCCTCTTGGAATCGTCAACTGGCAATAAATTTGGCGGATAATCAGACAACCTTTGCGCGTACCTTTACCGAGGTGGTAGACTTCGTGCCCTGCGCAGAAAATGCCAAGCAGCTGGCGCGCGAGCGGTATAAACTCTATCGACAAGCAGGTTATCAGCTGCAAACTGTTGAGATTCAGTATCCATAACCGTCCATCCTTATAGTTAAGCTCTCTTATCCAAGAGAACTCACTTATAGCGATAGACTGAATTAACCATCACAGCATCCATTAAAGAGCACTATGGAAAAGACATACAACCCAACATCAATCGAACAAGCTCTGTATAAGACTTGGGAAGAGCAAGGCTACTTTAAGCCTCACGGTGACACATCAAAAGACGCGTACAGCATCATGATCCCGCCACCGAACGTCACTGGCAGCCTGCACATGGGTCACGCCTTCCAAGACACCATTATGGATACTCTGATCCGTTGTCAGCGTATGAAAGGTAAAAATACCTTGTGGCAAGTGGGTACTGACCACGCGGGTATCGCCACTCAAATGGTGGTTGAGCGTAAGATCGCTGCAGAAGAAGGCAAAACTAAGCACGATTACGGCCGTGATGCGTTCATCGACAAGATTTGGGAATGGAAAGCAGAATCTGGCGGCACCATCACTAAGCAGCTACGTCGTCTTGGCGCCTCTGTCGATTGGGATCGTGAACGCTTTACAATGGATGATGGCTTCTACAAAGCCGTGCAAGAAGTGTTCGTGCGTCTCTACAAAGATGATTTGATCTACCGCGGTAAGCGCCTAGTTAACTGGGATCCAAAACTGCACACTGCGATCTCCGATCTGGAAGTGGAAAATAAAGAGACCAAAGGTCACATGTGGCACTTCCGCTACCCGCTAGCCGATGGCGTGAAAACGGCAGATGGTAAAGATTACATCGTGGTTGCCACCACCCGTCCAGAAACCATGCTCGGCGATACGGGTGTTGCGGTTAACCCAGAAGATCCTCGTTATAAAGATCTGATTGGTAAAGAGATCATTCTGCCAATCGTCGGTCGTCGCATCCCAATCGTGGGCGATGAGCACGCCGATATGGAGAAAGGCACGGGCTGTGTAAAAATCACCCCTGCGCACGACTTCAACGACTATGAAGTCGGCAAGCGCCATAACCTGCCGATGATCAACATCTTCACTTTTGATGCCAACATCCGTGATGTGGCAGAAGTGTTTAACACCAAAGGTGAAGCAAGCGATGTTTACAGCGGCGATCTACCAGCGAAATACCAAGGCATGGAGCGTTTTGCTGCGCGTAAAGCGATCGTGGCGGAATTTGAACAACTGGGTCTACTGCAAGAAATCAAAGATCACGACCTAACGGTTCCTTACGGCGACCGTGGTGGTGTGGTGATTGAGCCAATGCTGACTGACCAATGGTACGTTCGCGCAGGTATTCTGGCCAAACCAGCGGTTGAAGCGGTAGAAAATGGCGATATTCAATTTGTACCAAAACAGTACGAGAACATGTACTTCTCTTGGATGCGTGACATTCAAGACTGGTGTATCTCTCGCCAACTGTGGTGGGGTCACCGCATTCCAGCTTGGTATGACGAGCAAGGCAATGTGTTTGTTGGTCGTAACGAAGAAGAAGTGCGTGCAGAAAACAACATCGCGGCGGATGTTGCTCTTCGTCAAGATGATGACGTGTTGGATACTTGGTTCTCTTCTGCACTGTGGACCTTCGGAACACTAGGCTGGCCAGAAAAAACGCCAGAGCTAAAAGTCTTCCACCCAACCGATGTTCTGGTTACAGGCTTTGACATCATCTTCTTCTGGGTGGCGCGCATGATCATGATGACCATGCATTTCTGTAAAGATGAAGATGGTAAAGCGCAAGTTCCTTTCAAAACCGTGTACGTAACGGGTCTAATCCGTGACGAAAACGGCGATAAAATGTCGAAATCGAAAGGTAACGTGCTTGACCCAATCGATATGATTGATGGTATTGATCTTGAGTCTCTGGTCGCGAAGCGCACCGGCAACATGATGCAGCCACAACTGGCAGCGAAGATCGAGAAAAACACCCGTAAGACGTTTGAAAACGGCATCGAAGCCTACGGTACTGACTCACTACGTTTCACTCTAGCGGCCATGGCGTCAACCGGTCGTGACATCAACTGGGATATGAAGCGTCTAGAAGGTTACCGCAACTTCTGTAACAAGCTGTGGAACGCAAGCCGTTACGTGCTGATGAACACCGAAGAGCAAGATTGCGGTTTTGCAGCCGGTGCTGAGCTTGAATACTCACTGGCCGACAAGTGGATCGAATCACAGTTCGAGCTGGCTGCGAAAGAGTTCAATGGTCACATTGATAACTTCCGTCTGGATATGGCAGCCAACACGCTGTACGAATTCATCTGGAACCAATTCTGTGACTGGTACTTAGAGCTGACTAAGCCGGTTCTGTGGAAAGGCACCGAAGCTCAGCAACGCGCGACCCGTCGCACGCTGATCACCGTACTAGAGAAAACGCTGCGTTTGGCACACCCAGTGATCCCTTACATCACAGAAACCATCTGGCAAAGTGTTAAACCACTGGTGGATGGTGTGGAAGGCGACACCATCATGCTGCAAGCGCTGCCTCAGTACGATGCGGCAAACTTCAACCAAGAAGCCTTGGATGATATTGAGTGGGTGAAAGCCTTTATCACTAGCATCCGTAACCTGCGCGCTGAATACGACATCAACCCAGGTAAGCCTCTGGAAGTCATGCTGAAAGCGGCGAATGAGCAAGATGCCGCGCGTATCGAAGCGAACAAGCCAGTGCTGGTTTCACTGGCCAAGCTCGAAAGCATTCGTGTATTGGCGGATGGCGAAGCGACACCGGCGTGTGCAACCGCACTGGTTGGCAAATCTGAGCTGATGATCCCAATGGCCGGTCTGATTGATAAAGACGCTGAGCTGGATCGTCTGGCCAAAGAGATTGCTAAGACGCAAGGTGAAATTGCGCGCATCGAAGGCAAGCTGGGTAACGAAGGTTTCGTGGCGAAAGCACCAGAAGCGGTAATCACCAAAGAGCGTGAAAAGCTCGCGGGTTACCAAGAAGCGCTGGTGAAACTTGAGCAGCAGAAAGCGACTATCGCGGCGCTGTAAGCCAAGCTTTTCATAGAAAAAGTCGATAAAAAAAGGCAGCGATTTAATTTCGCTGCCTTTTTGTTTTAGCGATGATATTGCCGCTAGACGACTCGATTTTTCGCTTCACCACGCATAAATGCACTGATATTGTCGATCAAGATAGTCGCGAGTTGTTGTATCGAGGAATCACTGCCCCACGCCACATGCGGTGTCAGCAGAAGATTGGGCAAATCACGGTTGGCAATCAGTGGGTTATCCATATCCGCAGGCTCAGCACTAAACACATCCACCCCAGCCCCAGCAATTTGACGTCTTTTCAGCGCATCCACCAGCGCCTGTTCATCCACTAAACCGCCGCGCCCAGTATTGATCAGCAGAGCATTGGGCTTCATCTGCGCCAATTCCGCTTCTGAGATAATGTTTCGCGTTTCATCCGTTAGCGGACAGTGCAGTGATAGCACGTCCGACTGCGCCAGCACTTGTTCAAATGGTGTGTACCCATCGCGGCATTCCACCTGACCTTTACGTTCAGCCAACAGCACATGCATACCTAATGCGCGAGCCAAATTCGCCGTCGCTTGGCCTAATGCACCACTGCCGATAATGCCCATGGTGGAGCCCGCAATATCGCCGATAGGATGCGTGAAAAAACAGAACTGCTTATGGCGCTGCCACTCTCCGGCCGCAATATCATTGTGATAACCGATAAGATTACGTCTTAGAGCAAACATCATGGCGATCACATGCTCTGGTACGGAGCGCGTGGCATAGCCTTGCACATTACACACCGCGATATTCAGGTCACTACACGCCTGCAAATCGACGTTGTTGGTGCCCGTGGCAGAAATGGCGATCAACTTGAGCTTAGGCAACTGAACCAGCATTTCACGGGTGAGTACCACCTTATTAGTGATAACGATATCGGCCGCTAAGAGGCGCTCAACCACTTGGTGAGGCTCACAAGCATCATACTCAACCCAATGGTGTTCAAAAGGCAGAGCAGGTAAGGGGATATGGCGCGGAATGGTCGCGCGGTCGAGAAAAACGACCGTAGGCAAAGAAGTAGTGGGTAGTGACATGCTGACTCCGGGTCTGATTATCCGCTACCCACAATAATATTAGTCTTGGGATAGCTTTTTATAGTCCGGTAATTTTCGCTCAGGATCGAAATGCTGCAAAATCTGCTCCTCGGCTTCGGGATAGAAGTCACAAGGGACAAATAAAGTGCGCAGCCAATGACTACGTGGATGGTAGAAACAGAGCTCCGCAGCGTGCAGTTGCAGACGATCGGCAAACTCGACAGCTTCTTGTGGCGCGTAAAGATCATCACCAACAATCGGATGGCCGAGCGATTGCATGTGCACACGCAGCTGATGAGAGCGTCCAGTGATCGGAATAAGGCGTACCACTGTGGTTTTCTCTTCTCTCTTTACGACTTGATAGCGCGTCAGAGAATCACGTCCCTCTTCAAAACAGACTTTCTGTTTCGGGCGGTTTGGCCAATCACAACACAGCGGCAAATTCACTTCGCCTTCATCTTGCTCCATCACACCCCATACGCGGGCATAGTAGATTTTATGAGTGAGACGATACTGGAACTGCTTCTTCAACGCCGATTCCATATGTTTGCCTTTCGCAAACAGGATCAGCCCAGAAGTCGACATATCCAAACGGTGGACGACCTTCACATCAGGGCAGTAATCCACCAAACGAGCCCACATACTGTCGTAGTGCTCAACAGGTCGCCCAGGAACAGATAACAAACCAGAAGGCTTGTTGGCTGCGATGATGTGTTCATCCTCATAAATCACATCAATCCACGGATCCTTAGGCGGATTGTACTCGGTCATTGCCATCGCTATCGTCTCGTATCACAAAAAACGGCGCATTATATACGCAAAATGTCGCCAACAGGGAATAAAACAAGGCCCTCGTTTTGAGGGCCTACGTCATCAGTTGTGTGCCACCACAATCAAACGCAGTGAATCCAGCTGATACTGCGCCTGCGCAATATAGCCAGTCAGCTCTTTGATTTGCTGATCCAGCACTTCGATCTCTTCATCACGAATGTTCGGGTTAACCGCTTTGAGTGCTAGCAAACGCTCCAACTCGCTGTTGAGGCTCTGCTGCATATCACGCTGCGCTTGTTCACGAATCGCGCTCACTCGCGGCTCAACCGCGGCTTCGCTTGCCGTAATCAAACGATGAACATCATGCTGTACTGAGCTCACCAGCTTGCTGGCCAAATGACGATTCACTGGGCTGAGCTGACGGTTAAAGCTTTCAAACTCCACTTGCGAAGAGAGATCATTACCGCGTGCATCCATCAGAATTCGGATTGGAGAGACTGGCAAGAAGCGGCTGATACCACTGCGTTTCGGCGCTTGGGCATCCACCACATACACCAGTTCCAGCAAGATGGTCCCCACTGGTAGCGCTTTGTTTTTCAAAAGCGACACTGCGCAAGTCCCCACCCCTTCACTCATCAGCAAATCAATGCCACCTTGCACCATGGGGTGTTCCCAACTGATGAAGTGCATATCTTCACGCGACAGTGCGGTGTCACGATCAAAGGTAATGGTTGCGCCTTCATAAGGGAGACCCGGATAGCTTGGCACCATCATGTGTTCAGCAGGAGTGACCACTAGAGCATTCTCGCCACGATCTTCCTGATGCAGACCAATCGCATCAAACAGGCTCAAGGCAAAAGTCACCAGATTGGTATCGCCATCGGTTTTCGCGATCTGCTCAGCAATCTGCTGCGCTTTTTCGCCACCGTTAGAATGCATTTCCAGCAAGCGATCACGCCCCACTTCCAGCTGCGACTTCAGTGTTTTGTTGAGCTTGGCTGACTCTTCGATGATCACTTCCAGCTCTTCACCGCCACCGGCGGCCAGAATGGGGATTAAACGCTCAGCGAAGGCATCATACACCGCACGACCCGTTGGGCAGGTTTCCGCAAAGGCATTCAAACCTTCTTGAAACCAACGCGCCAAAATCGCTTGTGACGTTTCGGTCAGATATGGCACGTACACATCGATATCACGTTTTTGGCCGATACGGTCCAAACGTCCGATACGCTGCTCTAGCAAGTCTGGGTTGAACGGCAGATCGAACATCACCAACTGGTTAGCAAACTGGAAGTTACGGCCTTCAGATCCGATTTCACTACAGATCAGTACCTGCGCGCCGCCCTCTTCTTGGGCAAAGTAAGCGGCGGCTTTGTCACGCTCAATGATCGACATGCCTTCATGGAATACCGTTGCACGAATGCCTTCACGCTCACGCAGTGCCTGCTCTAGCTGCAAGGCGGTACTGGCACGTGAAGCGATGACGAGGATCTTCTCGCTGCGTTTGGCTTTGACTTTTTCGAGCAGCCAGTTGACGCGTGAGTCAAATTGCCACCAGCTTGACTCCTCGCCTTCAAACTCTTGGAAAATCTCTTCTGGGTAGAGCATTTTCATCGCGCGCGCTTCTGGCGTCAGTTTACCGCCGAGCATGCCCGCAACACGCATTGACGTGGTGTATTGAGAAGGAATCTCCAATGGCAGCAAATGCACATTACGCACTGGGAAGCCTTTGATAGCGGCACGCGTGTTACGGAACAGCACGCGACCAGTACCGTGGCGATCCATCAGATTGTCAATCAGCTCTTGGCGCGCCAAAGCAATTTCGTCCTCGCTGGCGTGGCTTTCCAACGCTTTAAATAGCGGCTCGACATCCTGCTCAGACAGAAGCTCAGTGATTTTGTTTTTCGCTTCATCACTCAGCTTCTCACCGCTGAACAGCGCAGTGACCGCATCGGCAACGGGTGCGTATTGCTCTTCTTCTTTAACAAAGGCTTCGTAATCGTAGAAACGATCCGCATCCAGCAGGCGCAGACGAGCAAAGTGGCTTTCACGGCCTAACTGCTCAGGGGTTGCGGTCAATAGCAGTACGCCCGGCGTTTGCTCTGCGAGCGCTTCAATCACTTGATATTCGCGACTTGGCTTTTCTGGGTGCCACTCAAGATGGTGAGCTTCATCGACGACCAACAAATCCCATTCCGCTTCCAAGGCTTGTTCAAAACGCTGGCGGCTTTTACGCAAGAAATCGAGTGAACACAGTACATACTGCTGAGTTTCAAATGGGTTATCGGCCTCGCTAAAGGCTTCCACACAGCGCTCTTCATCAAAAATCGAAAAGTGCAGGTTGAAACGGCGCATCATCTCCACCAACCATTGGTGTTGCAGCGTTTCAGGAACCACAATCAGGATGCGCTCGGCACGCCCGGTCAGCACTTGCTGATGGATGATCATGCCCGCTTCGATGGTTTTACCCAAACCGACTTCATCGGCTAACAATACGCGTGGCGCATGACGACGACCGACTTCATGGGCAATGTACAGCTGATGCGGGATCAGCCCAGCGCGCATACCACACAAGCCACGCATTGGGCTTTTGTGCTGTTGATATTGATTGGTAAGAGCGCGATAACGCAGCACAAAGTTGTCCATGCGATCGATTTGACCGGCAAACAACTTATCCTGCGGTTTATTAAAACGAATTTGGTTACTGAGGAAAATTTCACGCAGCGCGACACCGCTTTCTTCGGTATCCACTCGCGTACCTAGATAGGTGTAGACGCCTTGGTCTTCCACCACTTGTTCAACTTGTAACGACCAGCCTTGCTGACTATCCACCACATCGCCGACATTAAAGATCACACGGGTGACCGGCGCATCTGAACGTGCATACACACGATTTTCTTCCGATGCTGCAAACATCAAGGTCACTGTACGCGCATCAAGCGCCACCACAGTACCTAACCCGAGATCACTTTCCGTATCGCTTATCCAGCGTTGCCCTAAAGCAAATGACATGAATGGACTACCTCATCAAATAGCGTTGCAGAGAATTTTTACACTTCACTTCAGCCAGCTTTTTATTATGGATGCTGGCCGCTTTGAGTGCAGAAAAAGGCCGCTAATCTTACTTGATGGCGTGATACAGGTCACGCCCATTCCCCGCCGTTACGCGCTTTTTTTTCTACAGCTTTTGGGTGACATCAAATTGTCAAAAATGAGTGGCATTTGTTAACAAGATGATTGCTATACTCAGGTTGAAGGCGCGGTGTTTGTGTCAAAAAAAGATTGGCACAAAGCCTGCAAGTTCAAACAGAGAGTATCAACACGGGTTTGCAGCAAGTCGACAATGATCGTAACGCTCACCTGAACGTACGATCCTACAGGCCGCTTGTGAACATCCACGATAAAGCATGCTACATGTAGCAAGGAGCCGCTTATGGGCGATACCGATCGGAAACTGTTTGTACTGGATACCAATATCCTACTCCACGAACCTCTCGCGATTTACTCTTTTAAAGAGCACGACGTGGTCATCCCAATGACCGTTCTTGAAGAACTTGACCGAATCAAAGACAGCAAACGCGATGTGGCGCGCGATGCACGCGTAGCGATTCGGGCTTTGGAACACTTATTCCACGATGCCACTCCCGAAGAAATCACCGAAGGGATCCCGCTTTCTAAGCAAGAGGGCGCAACAGGAACCATCTCGATCCTCGCCGATTATGAACTGGATGAAACCGTCAAAGCCTTTACCGATAAAGAGGGCGATAACCGGATCCTCAATGCCGTGCTTTACCTGCAAGCTCAGCGTACACCACGCGCCGTGGTGCTGGTGACTAAAGACATCAACATGCGTTTGCGCGCCAAAGGTGCAGGCGTGTTGTATGTGGAAGACTACCGCACCGACCAACTGATTGATGATATTCAATATCTGACCAAGGGCTTCCAAACTCGTCCCGGAAGTTTTTGGGACAGCGTGGAAGATGTCGCGAGCTACACGCTCGGTGGCAAAACCTTCCATAAGCTGGATCGTGCGCCGTTCGATCCAACCTTCCTCAACCAATATGTCATTGATGAAGACAGCGACTTTGCTGCGCGGGTCGAAACCATCGATGGCGATAAATTGACGCTGCGCGATCTGAGCCGTGAACGCATGATGCATCGCAAAGCGTGGGGCATCACCCCCAAAAATATCTACCAAGGGATGGCGCTGGACGCACTGCTCGATCCGGATATCGATCTGGTGATCCTGACCGGTGCGGCGGGCAGTGGTAAAACTTTACTGGCGATGGCGGCAGCGTTGGAGCAAACCGTCGAGCGCAAAATGTTCGATAAAATCATCGTCACTCGTAACACCCCTGATATCGGCGAATCGATTGGCTTCCTGCCCGGCACGGAAGAGGAAAAAATGATGCCGTGGCTCGCTTCCGTCACCGATACCTTAGAAGCGCTGCATAAAAATGATCACTGTACCGATGGCTCGCTCAAATACATCTGCGATAAAGCCAACATTCAGTTTAAATCGATCAACTTTATGCGTGGTCGTTCAATCCAAAACGCCTTCGTGCTGCTCGATGAGTGTCAAAACCTCACCGCCTCGCAGATCAAAACCATCATCACCCGCTGTGGTGAAGGCACCAAGATTGTCTGCTCAGGTAACTTAGCGCAGATTGACTCTCACTATTTAACCCCTGTCACCTCAGGCCTTACCTACATGGTTGAGCGCTTCAAAAACTTTGAAGGCAGCGCCAATATCCACCTCAATGGCGTAGTACGCAGCCGTTTGGCTGAATTCGCCGAAGAGAATTTATAATCACTTTTGGCGAGATGTTATGTGCATCTCGCCCCACAAAATCTATCCTCCCTTGCCTTTTCTTTATTTAATTTAAAATATTTATTCACTTTTATAGCATTTTCATGCTTTACTAGCCGCAACTGGAATCGCCAAACGAGGATAGGGAAATGGCTTTCAATTTACGTAACCGCAACTTTTTAAAACTGCTCGACTTCACCCCAAAAGAGATCCACTTCTTGCTGGATCTGTCTGCCGAGCTAAAACGCGCCAAATACGCAGGCACCGAGCAGAAAACCCTGCAAGGCAAAAACATTGCGTTGATCTTTGAAAAGTCATCGACCCGTACTCGCTGTGCTTTTGAAGTGGCGGCGTTTGATCAAGGTGCACAAGTTTCTTACATCGGCCCTTCTGGCTCGCAAATTGGCCATAAAGAGTCGATGAAAGATACCGCGCGTGTTCTAGGCCGCATATACGATGGCATTCAATATCGCGGCTTCGGCCAAGAGATTGTTGAAGTGCTCGGACAATACGCGGGGGTGCCAGTGTGGAATGGCTTAACGGATGAGTTTCACCCCACGCAGATCTTGGCCGATCTTCTGACTATGCAAGAGCACGGACGCGGTAAACAACTGCATGAAATGAAGTTTGCTTACCTTGGCGATGCACGCAACAACATGGGCAATTCCCTGATGGTGGGCGCAGCCAAAATGGGCATGGATATTCGCTTAGTCGCGCCGAAAGCTTACTGGCCAAACGATACCTTAGTGGCAACCTGCCAAGAGATTGCCAAGCAAACTGGAGCCAAAATCACTTTGACCGAAGAGGTTCAAGAAGGCGTAAAAGGCTGTGATTTCCTTTATACCGATGTATGGGTTTCCATGGGCGAAGCCGCGGATGCTTGGGATGAGCGGGTTGCGTTAATGAAGCCATATCAAGTCAACATGGATGTCATCAAAGCAACAGGCAATCCACAGGTCAAATTCATGCACTGCTTACCGGCATTCCATGATGACCAAACCAAAGTAGGCCAAGAGATTGCGGCCAAATACGGCATGCAAGGATTGGAAGTCACCGAAGAGGTGTTTGAGTCAGAATACTCGATTGTGTTTGATGAAGCGGAGAATCGACTACACACTATCAAGGCGGTGATGGTCGCCACTTTAGGCCAATAACGTGCCACTGATTTAATATCCCTGACTCTGTGATGTAATCGCTTGCGCTCACAGCCTTTCGGCGTATAATGCCGACCGTTTGTCTGAGGGGTAGCCAATGAAATTTGCACAGCGTGCAGCTCAAAGCAGTGTCCATCGTAGTAAGCAAATTGGCTTACTGGCCTCACTGTTTTTCCCCTCATCGATTTGTTAAAGCCTCCCTAATGGGGGGCTTTTTTATGGCTGTTAGAAAATATAGGGAAGACGATCATGGCGAATTCGCTTTACCAAAAGCACATCATCTCCATTGCTGAACTCTCACGCGCTGAGTTGGAGTTGATTGTGAAAACCGCAGGCCAACTGAAGGCACAACCAAATCCAGAGCTGATCAAGCACAAGGTCGTGGCCAGCTGTTTCTTTGAACCTTCCACCCGTACTCGCCTCTCATTCGAGACAGCAATCCAACGTATCGGTGGCAGCGTGATTGGCTTTGATAACGGCGGCAACACGTCACTGGCGAAGAAAGGCGAAACCCTAGCCGATTCAGTACGCGTCATCTCCTCTTATGTTGATGCTTTTGTGATGCGTCATCCGCAAGAAGGTGCCGCGCGTTTAGCGTCTGAATTTTCTAACGGCGTCCCAGTGATTAACGCAGGTGATGGTTCAAACCAACACCCATCGCAAACCCTGCTCGATCTCTACTCCATTTTCGAAACCCAAGGCCGCCTCGACAACCTCGATGTTGCATTCGTCGGTGATTTAAAATATGGCCGCACCGTGCATTCGCTGGCACAAGCGCTGGCTAAATTTGATAACAACCGCTTCTACTTTGTGGCACCGGAAGCCCTAGCGATGCCAGACTACATCTGTGAAGAGCTGGATGAAGCTGGTGTGAAATACCAAGTGTTCAGCGATATGGAAAGCGTGATCCCAGAGCTGGATATTCTGTACATGACGCGTGTACAGAAAGAGCGTTTTGATGAGTCGGAATACGCACATATCAAATCGGCCTATATCTTGACTGCCGCTCACCTGAGCGATGCGCGCAGCAATCTCAAAGTGCTGCACCCACTGCCACGGGTGGATGAGATCACCACCGATGTCGATAAAACCCCACACGCTTACTATTTCGAGCAAGTTGAAAACGGAGTTTATGCCCGTGAAGCCTTGCTGGCTCTAGTTTTGAACGAATCGCTGTAAGGAGAGCAATCATGAGCAAAGAGACGAAATTACAAGTTGAAGCGATCAAAAACGGCACGGTGATTGACCACATTCCCGCCAAAGTAGGGATTAAAGTGCTGAAGCTGTTTGATATGCACAACTCCGCGCAGCGTGTCACCATCGGCCTCAATCTGCCTTCTTCTGCCCTCGGCAGCAAAGATCTGCTCAAGATTGAAAATGTGTTCATCAGTGAAGCGCAAGCCAACAAACTCGCGCTGTACGCGCCACACGCGACCGTAAACCAAATTGAAAACTACGAAGTGGTGAAGAAGTTGGCGCTGCAACTGCCAGAGCGCATCAACAATGTGTTTGCCTGCCCAAACAGCAACTGCATTTCACACAATGAGCCTGTGGAAAGCAGCTTCAAGCTTTCTGAGAAGAACAACGACATCCGCCTAAAATGCAAATACTGTGAAAAAGTGTTTGCGCGCGATGTGGTCACGGAAATCGAAGCTTAACCGCTGTCAGCAAGATAGGGATAAATGAGAGCTCGGCGCTTTACCTACCAAAGCTTTACAGGCAAACTGAACAGCGATTTTCGAACCACTAACGGATAAGAAAGATGACAAAAGTTCTGCATACTGACGCGGCCCCAGCTGCCATTGGCCCATACATTCAAGGTGTTGATCTTGGCAACATGGTACTGACGTCTGGTCAAATCCCAGTGAATCCAACCACAGGTGAAATTCCTGCGGATATCGCTGCGCAAGCTCGCCAATCACTGGATAATGTGAAAGCCGTGGTTGAAGCCTCTGGCCTAACCGTCGGTGACATTGTGAAAATGACCGTATTCGTGAAAGATCTCAACGACTTCGGCACAGTAAACCAAGTGTACGGCGCATTCTTTGATGAGCATAAAGTGGCGCACTACCCAGCGCGTTCTTGTGTTGAAGTGGCACGTCTGCCAAAAGATGTGGGCATCGAAATCGAAGCGATCGCAGTACGCAAGTAATCCATTTTATTGGATCTCAAATACCAAAAGGGTTGCCAGTGGCAACCCTTTCTTTTTATTCGTTTCGATCAAAACTGCGGCTAGGCTTTACGGTTCAGCTCAGCAACTTCGGCATCCAACTGTGCCAGTTTGGCTTTCATCAGATCATAACAGTGCTGTGACAGCTCGCGGATATTCTCTTTGCTGTAGCCTTCGGTGCTGATGGGAGGCAACACTTCGACAATCACATGGCCGTTGTTCCAACGGTTGAATTTAAGCTTATCGGTCGAGCTACACACGATAGGAATAATCGGCACACCCGCACCAATTGCCGCATGGAAAGCGCCCGCTTTAAACGGCAATAAACCGCGACCACGCGAACGCGTACCTTCCGGAAACATCCACACCGAAACATCGCTCTGTTTCATCGAATCAACCACTTGATCAATGGTGCCTTTGGCTTTGGCTTTGTTGGCGCGATCAATCAGGATATTGCCCGTCAACCAATAGAGCTGACCAAACAGTGGCATCCACGCGAGACTTTTCTTACCGACGGTGACCACTTTTGGCGTTACCGCTTTAGAAACGGTAAACAGATCCCAGTTATTCTGGTGGTTAGCAATATAAATGTGCTGACCACGCTGATCGACATCGGCCGGAGCGCGGTATTCAAGCTTAATGCCGAACACTTTCGACATCGCCGCAAACTGCTTACCAAAGGTATAAACATGCTTAGGGTTACGTGGACTGAACAAACAGTAACCGCAGCCAAACACAAACATATAGACAGCGAACACTGCCACTGCCAAGATTCGCAATAACGCAATCATGCAACTTCTCCGAAGGCACTGGAAGAAAAAGGCCGAAACCCTTGGATTTCGGCCCATTCATGAATGAGGAGTTTAACGCTAGTCGCGGAAACGCTCAATATTGGCACCAAGCGCTGAGAGTTTGTCCTCAATTCGCTCGTAACCACGATCAATGTGATAGATACGATCGACAATGGTTTCGCCTTTGGCGATACAACCCGCAATGACCAGACTTGCAGAAGCACGCAGATCGGTCGCCATCACTTGTGCTCCACTTAAACGATCGACATCACCACAAATCACAGTATTGCCTTCGATTTCCGCTTTGGCACCCATGCGCTTTAACTCAGGTACATGCATAAAGCGGTTTTCGAAAATGGTTTCGGTGATCACGCCACCGCCTTTCGCCATCATGTTCAGCAGTGTGAACTGCGCTTGCATGTCGGTTGGAAAACCTGGGTGCGGCGCAGTACGTACCGTAACCGCTTTGAGCTCACGCCCTGTCATATCCAAACTGATCCAATCTTCGCCACACTCAATCTCAGCCCCCGCTTCTTCAAGCTTAGCTAAGACCGCTTCCAATAGATGTGCATGAGTGTTACGGCAAACAATTTTGCCACGCGATACGGCAGCGGCGACCAAGAAGGTGCCGGTTTCGATGCGATCGGGAACCACAGCATGCTTACCACCGCCAAGACGTTCTACGCCCTCAATGGTAATGCTGTCCGTACCAGCACCAGAGATTTTCGCGCCCAGTTTATTGAGGAACATAGCTGTATCCACAATCTCAGGTTCACGCGCCGCGTTATCCAGTACGGTAGTGCCTTCTGCGAGTGTTGCGGCACACATGATGGTGATCGTGGCACCGACGCTCACTTTATCCATCACAATATGCGCGCCTTGCAAACGGCCATCAACGTGGGCTTTCACATAGCCATCTTCCAAGGTAATGGTTGCACCAAGCTGCTCCAAACCATGGATATGCAGATCCACAGGGCGGGCACCAATTGCACAGCCCCCCGGTAGAGACACTTGGCCTTGACCAAAACGCGCCACCAATGGACCTAAGGCCCAAATCGAGGCACGCATGGTTTTTACCAAATCATAAGGTGCGCAATATTGGTTGATTGGACCTGCGTCCACATGCACAGAGCCATTACGCTCAACTTTCGCGCCTAAACGCTCAAGCAGTTCCATAGTGGTATCGATGTCACGTAGGTGAGGCACATTGGCCACTTCAACCGGCTCTTCCGCCAAAATTGAAGCAAATAAAATCGGTAGGGCGGCATTCTTTGCGCCTGAAATGGTCACTTCGCCTTGGAGTGGCTGCGTGGACCCAATAACTCGAAACTTTTCCATAAAAACCTTAAAGGGACATCAACTTCTTATTGCGTGCCCACTCTTGTGGGGTAAACGTCTTCATTGTGACCGCGTGAATATCATTACGTTGGATGTAACCCATTAAAGGGGCATAAATCATCTGCTGTTTCTTCACGCGGCTCATATCGGCAAAACAAGCATCGACAGCGATCACTTCGTAGTGGCTGCCCTCTCCTTTGACATGAATTTCTTCGAGATTAAGAGCTTGTTGTAAAATTTGTTGGACTTGTGCGCTATCCACAATTCACCTCTGCTGGTTTGGCTATGTGTTGAGACATCAGATGTTCAATATTGCTCAACTGAAACAGTGTGCGCAGTTGTTCTGGCACGAAGCTGAGCATTATATGACAGTTTCTCACTTTTGCATGCTCTATTAAGTGAATTAGCAGCACCATTCCCGCAGAGTCAATTCTGACAACTTGTTGCAAAGAAAGCTCGATTTGCTTCACTTGCGGCTGCCAATTTTTGAGAAAGATCCACAATTTGGGTACCGTTTCTCGATCCAGTTCGCCAATTAAACTGAACTGGTGTTCATTCTCGGCAGACCATTGTGGATGACTCATTGCTTTTGACTCTCAAAACGGATCGGTTGATTCGCTAACTGTTCCAACTCTTTCGCTACCGCCAGAATACCTTCTTGACGAATTTTCCCGCTCCATTCCGACTGTTTGCTGGACAGTAAGCTGATGCCTTCAGCAATCATATCAAACGCTTTCCACTCACCCGATTTCTCTTGGCGCAGTTTAAATTCCAGTTTGATATTCGGACGCGGCGCATCAAGGATTTCCACTTTCACTGTAGTGATGCGGCGATCCTCTTCCAATGGCATTTCAGGCCCAAACTCAATGGTTTGATTGGTGTATTGGGTCAGCACTTGCGCGTAATTCGTCACCAAATAAGCGCGAAACGCTTTAACGAACTCCGCCACATCTTCACGTTTGGCCCCTTTAAGATTGGGCCCCAGCAGTTTAAGCGCCGCGTATTGTTCATTCACGTATGGCATCAACTCTTCTTCCACAATCACTTTGAGATACTGCGGATCTTGATGCACTTTGGGTTGTTCGTTTTTCAGACGATCAAACGACTTCTCAGCCACCGCTTTCATCATTTGATAAGGGTTGCTGGTATCAATGGTGGCCGCTGTCGCAAGCCAAGGCGTTAACAGGGTACTCGCGAGGAGTAGCGCTTTTTTCCACATCACTTATTCCTTTTTCTCTTTGTCTGATCCGCCACCCACGCTATACAGCACTTGGCCAATCAAATCTTCCAATACTAATGCGGATTTGGTGTCTTCAATGCGATCGCCCTCTTTCAGCATGGCTTCATCTTCAAACACAAATCCGGGCACTAAACTCAAATATTGCTCCCCAATCAAGCCTGACGTCAGGATCTGCAAACTAGAGTTTTCAGGAAACTGGTTAAACTGGCTGTCGATCGCCAAGGTAACTGTCGGTAATAGATTTTTCGGGTTCAGCGCGATCGACTCAACGCGTCCAACCACCACGCCTCCCACTTTGACTGGAGAGCGCACTTTCAAGCTACCAATATTGTCAAACTCCGCGGTCAGGCGATAAGTATTGCCGGAGCCAAGGCCTTTGACGTCAGCGACCTGAAAAATCATCACTAAAATCGCGCAAATTCCCGCGATGACAAAGCTGCCAACCCAAAATTCAATTTTTCGTGTTTGTTGCATGATCAGTTCCCAAACATCAATGCGGTTAGAACAAAATCCAGCCCAAGTACGGCCAGTGATGAGTGCACTACGGTGCGAGTGGTCGCTCGGCTGATCCCTTCTGAAGTCGGGATCGCGTCATAACCGTTAAACAGAGCAATCCAAGTCACGGTAAACGCAAACACCACACATTTGATGGTGCTGTTACCGATATCTTGGCCCAATTCAACCGAAGCTTGCATGGCTGACCAGAAACTACCGTGATCAATGCCTTTCCAATCCACTCCAACCAATTGGCCGCCCCAAATGCCGACCGCCATGAAAATCATTGCCAGCAGCGGCATGGAGATGACTCCCGCCCAAAAGCGTGGCGCAATAACGCGTTTCAGTGGGTCGACCGCCATCATTTCAAGGCTAGACAGCTGCTCGGTGGCTTTCATCAAGCCGATTTCGGCGGTTAAGGCAGAGCCCGCTCGTCCGGCAAACAGCAGTGCCGTGACCACTGGGCCTAATTCACGCAGCAATGATAACGCAACCATCTGGCCTAGGCTGGTTTCTGCGCCGTAATCGACCAAAATCACATAGCCTTGCAAGCTGAGCACCATGCCAATAAAGAGCCCAGAGACGATAATGATCGCCAGTGACTGCACACCAATGCTGTATAACTGGCGAACGAGGAGCGGAAAATGGCGAATCGGCTGCGGACGCCCAACCAGCGCACCAAACAGCATTAAGCTTGCGCGGCCAAAGGTTTCACTGACCGCCAGCGTGCGTTGCCCAACAGAGCTGACCCATCGCATCACATCATTTAGCACTAAACAGCTCCTGTTCTATCGGCTGAGCAGGAAAACGAAATGGCACAGGGCCATCTGCATCGCCGCATAAAAATTGTTGTACGCGCGGATCTGGATTGTCGCGCAATGCTTGAGGTGAACCTTGCGCAATCACCTTACCATCGGCCAACAGATAAACCCAATCCGCAATGCTCATCACTTCCGGTACATCGTGCGATACCACCACAGAGGTGACACCCAAGGCTCGATTAAGGTTACGGATCAGTTCAACCAGTACACCCATGGTGATCGGATCTTGTCCGACAAACGGCTCATCATACATGATGAGCTCAGGATCGAGTGCAATAGCCCTTGCCAGTGCGGCGCGGCGCGCCATACCGCCTGAAAGCTCACTTGGCATTAAATACGCGGCACCACGCAGTCCAACCGCCTCTAATTTCAGCAGCACCAAGGTTTTAATCATGACTTCATCAAGTTCGGTATGCTCGCGCAATGGGTAAGCCACATTGTCAAACACATTAAGATCGGTAAACAGCGCGCCTGATTGGAACAGCATGCTCATCTTCTTACGAGCACGATACAGTTTGCGGCGACTGAGGGTGGGAATATTTTCACCATCGAACCAGATCTCTCCCTGTTCTGGCAGGAGTTGACCGCCGATCAAACGCAGCAGTGTGGTTTTACCGATTCCCGAAGGCCCCATAATTGCTGTCACTTTACCTTTGGGGACATGCAGATCTATGTCATCAAAAATGACGCGCCGCGAGCGCGAAAAACGCAAATTTTTGATGGTGACTAAGTCAGATTGAGACATATGGGCACTTCACTGTTAGGTCGACATCCTGAAAGAATGCGCATGATAATGCACAATATGGTGCAATTAAAAGCACGCATCAATCCATGCTTGGGTTCTTGACCAAGAATTGTCAAAGTCGTTCAACTCATTTTGCGCCTAAAAACCCGATAAAAGTCTTCATCCAGCATAGTCGATAGCATGCCGACGACAACCTAGGAACAAGCTTTAAAGGCTGACGTTTACTGTGACAAACAGGCAAAATCGCAAGGGGATAAGGATAATTAATTGGAACTTCGACTTCCCTTTTAATACCCAACACGTCAAAATTGGCGGCCAATTCTCTGCCTAAATGGCTGAAGATGCCTGACCTTGCGTGAATTCGTCCATTGATGGAGGTGTTTGCCTTGCTCTAAGAGTCGAGACTC
>NZ_WPDC01000055.1:0-22792 GCF_035615595.1 Vibrio sp. R-1
CATGACCCTTTCACTAGGGACGATGGCGCAAATGCTGCCACTCTGGATGACGCTCAAGATAATGTGCGACATAACTACAGACGGGCACAATCGTTAAACCCGCACGTTCAATTTCAGGCAACACACTTTCCATCATCACTTTGCCGTATCCCTTACCTTGCAGCTCATCCGGTACACGGGTTGAGGTAATATGCAGCACCGTTCCCTGCTGCTGATATTTCACTACGGCTTGATATTCCCCTTCCAAAGCCACGCGATAACAGTGGTTATTGGCATCATGTTGCACTGTATTTGCCATGCTTACTCCTTTTCTGATAGATAGATCAAATTAGTTGGTGACTCGCTGAATTGAATCTACACTTATCTCACCATAGAATTCAATGGACTCTACGACCCCATCGACGTCGTATCGCAACACGGAGAAGTTAAATGAATTCACGGCCCGCTGAAAAAATTGATGAGAATGATGGCCAAACAGAGACTCCACGCAGTAAAACGGTGTCGACCATCAACAGCACGGATGCGCTGGCCATGGTTGAACACAGTAGTGAGCTGACCTTAAGTATTACGACCCCTGTCGGAACAAAATTCGTCTGCCGCACTCCGTTTATTGGTACTCATACGGATAAGTTTTTACTGGTGGAAATGCCCAAAATATCGGCTGATGATCTGCAGTATTTCTTCCAAGAAGGGTTTTGGATGAATATTCGCGCGATTTCTCCACGCGGTGAAGGAGCGCTGATCCATTTCCGCAGCCAACTGATGCACATCTTACAAGAGCCGGTTCCCATGGCTTTTCTCTCCATTCCCAATACCATGCAAGTCTCTCAATTACGTAAAGAGCCGAGATTTGAGCTAAATTTAGCCGGCAAAGTACTGTTTGATGAGCATCGTGGGGATTGTGAACTGCGCGATTTATCACGCAGTGGTTGCCGTTTCATCACGCCGCCTTTAGGCAAAACGTACCAAGTCGGGGATTTGGTCGCGTTAGAGATTTTTTCAGACTTGAGGGGCACAAAAACCTTCCCGCCTTTGACCGGAAAAATCTGTAACTTGCAGCGCTCACTGCACCATGCTCGTTATGGTTTAGAGTTCAATGAAGAGGGTCGAAATAACGCCAAAAACTTGCTCGCACAGCTTAAGTTTAACGGCACCAAACTGACTCTTAATGCCGAGAAAAAGGCGTAACAAATTGGGATTAAAAACCCCGAGCCACGATCATCGCGGCTCGGGGTTTTGTGCGTGAAGTGGAGGGCTAGCTCGGTATTATCCCAAAAACGAAATGTACCCCTGCAAGATGATTAGGTTAACGATGTCGATAAAAAAAGCACCGACGATCGGCACCACCATAAACGCTTGTGGTGAAGGGCCAAAGCGTTTTACGACCGATCCCATATTCATCACCGCGGTAGGCGTTGCCCCCAAACCAAAACCACAATGCCCAGCCGAAATCACCGCTGCATCATAATTAGCCCCCATCACTTTGAAGGTGACGAAGTAGCAAAAGACGCCCAGCACGACCGATTGAATAGCGAGGATCACCAAAAACGGCAGTGCTAAATCGAAGATATTCCACAATTTCAGGCTCATCAGAGCCATAGCGAGAAACAGCGACAAAGAAACCGTGCCTAAAATATCCACCGTTTCCGCATCCACCTTACGCAGCTTAGTGACTTCGAGCAGATTGGTGATAAAGACACCAATAAACAGGGCGTAAACGAAATCGGGGATCATCAACCAACGAATTTCAAAGGTTTTAACCCAAGCTTCTAGGTATTTTGCTCCGGTAACGCATATGAGCAAGATAAACAGGATTTCAATCACCTTTTTGGCGGTGACTTTATCTTCTTCATATTCGTTATAAGTGACCAGTTCAGGAAAACGAGAGTGGGTTTGTGTGCCGCGCCCATACTCAGATTCAATACCATGTTTATCAACCAGTTTCTGCGCGACTGGACTGCCGATAATCCCACCGATGATCAAACCAAAAGTGGCAGATGCCATCGCGATTTCTAACGTATTGGCAAGGCCATAATTTTCGGCAAACGTGTTTGCCCAAGCCGCTCCCGTGCCATGGCCTCCAGAGAGTGTGATGGAGCCTGCGATCAAGCCCAGTAAAGGATCTAAGCCTAAACCTGCTGCAAGCGAAACGCCCACACCGTTTTGAATAATGATGAACACCGAAGCCACGGCTAAAAACAGAAACACCTTCGCGCCACCCTTAATCAGTTGGGTGTAGTTGGCCGCAAGGCCCACCGTACTAAAGAACATCAACATGAAGACATTTTGCAGCGGCAGTGAAAATTCCATATCAATACCGTGAAAGTGCAACGCAGTAATCACACAGGCGACGATAAGCCCACCCACAATCGGCTCTGGAATGTTGAACTTGGTTAAAATGGGCAGTTTGGCATTAATAAAGTGACCTAAAAACAGGACACTGATAGCAATAAGAAAAGACTCTAATGCTCCAATTGAAATGATCTGATTCATAGTACCTCTTTATTATTCAGGCTCATCTCTCCTTGATAAGCGGGTGTCTTGACCCGTTAGGTGACACCAGAACACAACATCAGCGATAGTTATCCTCTAATAAACGGCCACAAGGCCACATAAAGCAATGATATTGCACGGACAAATTTCCATTTAATGCTAATTATCAACAAAAAAGCAGTGAAAATAGCGGGCGATCATACCCAAAAGACAAAAAAATAGCCAATCGCAAGAACCGCGATTGGCTTATATATGATGTGAACAATACTATTCACTAACAACGTCAGTTGGCTAGGTGACCCTCGGCTTAACAAGGGTCACCTAAACTAATGCACGAAGCGTGCCAACTAATTAACCCCTGATTTTTGTGATACTTTGTCAGAAAATTCTCACTCATCTCATCATTTGTTGCAATTTGCAAATTGCAATTTGCAACAAACCGCAATATGAATATGAACCTCATTGTTGAGCATGCGGGAGACACATCGCGTCTGGCTGCAAGTTAACAAAGAACAGGTATAATGACGGCCTTATTCAATTGGCAGGAAAAACAATGAACTACTTGAGCACCTATTTAAAAGGTCTAGCTATGGGCGCCGCTGATGTGGTACCGGGTGTATCAGGCGGCACCATCGCCTTTATTACTGGCATTTACGATACTCTGCTTGAAAGCATTCGCCGCATCAATCCTAGCTTACTCAAGGTATGGAAAGCGCAAGGCTTGGCGGGAGTATTTCGTCACATCAACGGCCTGTTTTTGATCACGCTATTCGGTGGTATTTTTACCAGCATCGCCACCTTAGCCAAACTTATCTCTTGGCTATTAGTCACGCATCCTATTCCTATTTGGTCATTCTTCTTCGGCCTGATTTTGGTGTCGGTATGGCATATGCTGCGCCAAATCGAACAAAAAAAGCTTTCTCGTCTCCTGTGGCTGATTGCCGGAGCCATTTTCGCCTACGGCATTACCGTGCTTAAACCACTACACCTTGAGCCCACTTACATCAATGTGCTGATTTCTGGTGCGATTGCGATTTGTGCCATGATCCTGCCTGGCATTTCCGGCAGCTTCATCTTACTGCTGATCGGTATGTATGCGCCTGTTTTGGGCGCAGTGAAAACCTTCCAACTGGACATTCTGCTGATTTTCTTAACCGGATGTGTGATTGGATTGCTCAGTTTTTCCCATGTCCTGTCATGGCTTTTACGCCGTTACCGCGATGTGACTCTGACCTTCCTAACCGGATTGATGCTCGGCACCCTGCCTAAAATTTGGCCATGGAAAGAAACGCTCTCTTGGCGGGTCAATTCCAGCGGAGAGCAAGTACCACTGCTGCAACGCAACCTATCACCGTTTGAATTTGAAACGCTTACGTCACAGCCATCTCAGTGGTTGTTAGCGCTGGTACTCATGCTAGCCGCAGTCGCTTTAGTTCTCGGTTTAGAAAAATACGCCGAAAAGTAGCCAACCGCTTTGAAACTGGCTCACCACCGCACAATGCGGTGGTGAAGTTTCCTCACGAGTACTGCGGTTTCTGCAAGTAGAAAGACAATATCGCCTTGATTTTTCTAAGAGCCACGGCACATTTCCTCGGTGTTCAATCTCGAAACGGATAGAGAGCATGCTAACATCTTCCCCACTCACGCAACTTCGGAATACGATGTGATGAACGCACTGAAAGGGATTGCGATCCTGCTGGCTCTTGGGGCTGGCTTTTTTGCCAGCGACCTTGTTGCTTGGTTCCAGTCGCCTCAACCTGATCTTAACGATTACTGTCAACTATCACGGCAAAGCTGTGAGCAAGCGGGTGTCACCATGACCCTAGCTCAAGATAAAGCCCACCCATTAGTTGCCAATCGGCTCACCGTACACTGGCCCAATACGGATGCACAAAATTTGATCCTCACTTTAGAGGGACTTGAGATGAATATGGGCAGTGCCAAGTTTTCTTTATCCTCCAACGGTGATGGCCTATACAGCGCCGACATTATTCTGCCCGTTTGTACTTCGGATGCGATGACTTGGATTGGTGAGCTTAGCGATGGCAAACAGACGGTTTACCCAGCAATTAGGATGGAACGATGAGTAAGAATTGGTCATTGATATTAGTGGTGGCGTTTACCCTAGGATTTGGTGTCAAAGCCTATTTGGATAGCCAACACAAATTAGCCGCACAGGTGACTACCCCACTGACCCTATCGGGAGAAAATCAGCAAGCTGTCGCCATTTTCGATCAAGCCGACCCACGAATTCGAATTGTCTATTTTGGTTTTACACGTTGTCCTGATGTCTGCCCAACCTCTTTAGCCATGCTCTCCGCAGCCTTAAACCAAGTCGATGATAAAACGAAGGCGCAGTTACGCCCGATGTTTATCTCCCTTGATCCGGAGCGAGATGATGCCAAACTCGCCGCACAATACGCCCACTACTTTCATCCAATGATCGAAGGTTTATCTGGCTCCGTTGCAACCACCAACCAGATTGCGCAAAAGTACGGTGTGATTTTTCGTAAAACCGAATTACCCAATTCGGAGCTGAAATACACCTTAGATCACAGCTCTTATTTCTATTTCTTGCAGCCGGATGGCACCTTGATCAATAAAGTGCCGCATACCCAAGACCCCACACCCATCGTGGATGCCATAAAGAAAGTCATTCAATAAAAAGGATAATTTAATGAAACTGAATACCTTGCTTCTTTCTAGCCTGCTGCTTAGCACATCTGCCTTAGCTCAATCAGACATCATGATTCACCAAGCTTATGCGCGCGCGACTCCGCCTGCCGCAGTCAATAGCGCCTTTTTTGGTGAGGTCATGAACCACAGTGATGTGGAGCGCTACATTGTTTCCGCCAGCAGCGAAGTGGCTGCCAAAGTGGAGCTGCATGACGTCATTAAAGAAGGCGATGTGATGAAAATGCGCCAAGTTCCTGAGTTTATGATCCCCGCTCAAGGGACTTTAGTGCTCAAACCGGGCAGTTTTCACATCATGCTGCTTGAATTGAAAAAGCCACTGCAAGAGGGCGAGAACATCGAGGTGGAAATCACGTTTAAAAACGGTGAGAAGCAAATGATTACGGCACCGGTGAAAAAAGTATTGTCCGGTATGGCTGAGCACAGCTCACACTAAGCCTCTTGGACGCCTATCTCGCTCAACAACAAACCTTAGACTAGATTGCAGTCCAAAGTCTTGTCGCTTCAAGTAGGAAGTGAATATCTCAAAAATTAAGGGTGATGGATTCACCCTTTTTTGTTGCCCTTGTTATACCCAGACAACAAAAACGATAAGGAATCTCTGCATTATCAACGTTAAGCAACAAATTACTTATTTCCTCTCAAAATACACAACTTATCACGGCAAATATCAATTATCGGTAGACACACTATCTTGTGCGGTTAATATTGGAGCCCTTCAGGATTAATGACTGAAGCTACAATAATTCAAATTTTTTATGATTCGCAGGGATAACTATGCAGAACAACTCGTTTCTAGCCCGTTTGGTGCGTGGAAATCTGGTCTTACAAATTTTAGCCGGCATCCTATTAGGTGCTGCGCTGGCTACTTTTTCACCAGAATACGCTCAAAAAGTGGGATTAATTGGTAATTTATTCGTAGGCGCACTGAAAGCCGTTGCTCCAGTGCTGGTGTTTATTTTGGTGGCATCTTCAATCGCCAACCAGAAGAAAAACCAACACACCTACATGCGTCCAATCGTTGTGTTGTACCTATTTGGCACCTTTTCAGCAGCACTGACCGCAGTTATTTTAAGTTTCCTATTTCCGACCACGCTCGTACTTGCAACCGGCGCTGAAGGCGCAACACCGCCACAAGGCATTGCCGAAGTACTCAACACCTTGTTGTTCAAGCTGGTCGATAACCCAGTCAGCGCTTTGATGAATGCGAACTACATCGGCATTTTAGCTTGGGGCGTGGGTTTAGGTTTGGCACTGCACCATTCTTCATCGACCACCAAAGCGGTATTTGAAGACCTTAGCCACGGCATCTCCCAAATCGTGCGTTTTATCATTCGTCTCGCACCCTTCGGTATTTTTGGCTTAGTGGCTTCAACGTTTGCCACCACAGGCTTTGATGCACTTGCTGGTTATGCGCAGTTGCTGGCGGTTCTACTTGGCGCAATGGCCTTTATCGCTCTGGTCGTCAATCCAATGATTGTCTACTACAAAATTCGCCGTAACCCTTTCCCTCTGGTTTTACAATGCCTACGTGAAAGTGGGGTTACTGCATTTTTCACGCGTTCAAGTGCTGCCAATATTCCGGTCAACATGGCACTGTGTGAAAAACTCAAACTCGATGAAGATACTTACTCAGTCTCTATCCCACTGGGAGCGACTATCAACATGGCGGGCGCAGCAATTACTATCACAGTACTGACTCTTGCTGCGGTACACACCATGAGTATTGAAGTGGATCTGATGACAGCACTACTTCTCAGTGTGGTTGCAGCGGTCTCGGCTTGTGGTGCTTCTGGAGTGGCGGGCGGTTCATTGCTCCTTATTCCACTCGCGTGCGGTTTGTTTGGGATTTCCAATGACATCGCGATGCAGGTTGTTGCGGTAGGTTTCATTATCGGCGTGATTCAAGACTCAGCCGAAACAGCTCTGAACAGCTCAACCGACGTTCTCTTCACGGCAGCCGTATGCCAAGCAGAGCATGAAAAGCGCGCGTAAACTTTCCGCTTAATGATTGTGAAAAGACGCTCCAATGGGCGTCTTTTTTATTAATAAATCCATTAATAACAATGGGTTAATATCTAATTTCTGTGATCAACTTTCTCATATTAGGCAATCAGTTGCTTTATTTCTCATTAATCTTTGACCTTAATTCATGATGTAGAAAATACACAAAATTAACATTTAATTAACAACAATTGTGCGAAACAATGACTCTGTCAACTTGAAACAAGGAGTCTATGATGCAAGTACGCACTACAACCAAAACTTTACTCGCCACCTCAATCAGCACCGCATTACTGAGTGGATGTTATTGGGACGACCCTCAATGGGTTGCTAACAAAGTCAGCCAATCCATCAGTCGCAGTGATGTGGTGGATCACCTGCAAACGCTTGAAGGAATCGCTTCCCCTACTCCAGATGGCACCACGCTTACTCGCGCAGCGGGCTCACAGGGCTATCAAGAGTCCGTTGATTACATTATCGCAACGATGAAAGAGCTCGGTTACGAAGTGACGACTCAAGAATTTGATTTTCGTTCTTGGGCAGAGCTTGGCGGTACCAAACTGAATGTCGCCGGTGTTGATCTGATCAGCGCTAAACAAGCGCCGGAAGGAACAGAAGGCGATTTTTCCGTACTCTCTTATGCAGGCAGCTCTAATGGAGAATTAACTGGTGAATTAGTTTTCATCACCCCTGACTTTGACTTTTCTTCTCCCAACTACGATGGCAGTGATGGTTGTGATGCCTCGGATTTTACTGGGATCGACCTACAAGGGAAAATTGCCGTTATCCAGCGCGGCACTTGTGGCTTTAGCGACAAGGTGGTCAATGCTCAAAAAGCTGGTGCTAAAGCCGTGATCGTATTCAACCAAGGCAACAGTGCAGGCCGTACTGGCTTATTCAGTGGCACCTTAAGCAATACCAGCACAGCAACGATTCCTGCATTCGGTGTGACTTTCCAACTGGGTAAAAACTGGTTCGATGCAGCTCAATCTGCGGCGATACCTGTCACTCTAACGCTCAATGTTGACGATAAGATGATTGTGACACAGAACGTTTTAGCCGAAACTCGCAAAGGAAATCCTGACCAAATCGTCATGCTAGGTGCTCACTTAGACTCAGTCCCTGAAGGCCCGGGGATTAATGACAACGGCTCCGGCACCGCAGGCTTATTAGAATATGCAGAGAAGCTAGCTAAGCTCAAAGTTCCCGTGAAAAACAAAGTCCGCTTTGCTTGGTGGGCTGCGGAAGAAGCTGGGTTGGTTGGTTCAAATCACTACACCAAAACCCTTTTCGAGCCTATTTACCAACAAGCCCAACAGCAAATCATGGATGAACTCGGTATTAGCGACCCAGCACAACTGACCGAGGCACAAAAAGATCTTGTTGAAGCTCGTTATACTCAGCTCAACAAAATCAAGCTCTATCTGAACTTCGATATGATTGGCTCACCCAACTACATTTTCGGGGTGATGGATGGCGATCTGTCGGATACCAAAGATAGCCCAGATAACGCCTACACGGGGGACTTCAAGCCACCATTTGGCACTTCAGACATCGAACTTCGCTTCAATCAATTTTTCACCGATAAAGGAGAAGGCACCATTCCTCAAGCGCTTTCTAAGCGTTCCGACTATGCGGGATTTGCCGATTGGGGGGTCGCTTTTGGTGGTCTCTTCACTGGAGCAGAAAAAACCAAAACAGCGGAAGAAGTGGTGAAATTTGGCGGTGAAATTGATGTGGCTTACGACCACTGTTATCACCAAGCTTGTGATGATCTCAACAACATCAGCCAAAAGGCTCTGTATGTAAACACTCAAGCCTTGGCCTATGTCACCACCTACTATGCCATGAGCAAAACACTATTCCCGGCAGAGGTGAGTGCTCAGCCTAAAACAATGGCAAAACAGAGCTTCCGTATACAGCCAGTAGAAAAACACCGGATTGGTACGACACTGAAAGCTGCACACAGTGAATCGGATCACGGCCACTTCCACGGCGATTTCGATCAAGAGAAATTCTGATCTCTCTCATCGATTGACATGCATTCAAACCAAAAATGGGCATCAAATGCCCATTTTTTATACCAGATGCCAACGTCGTAACCACGGCTTAAAACGTGGGTGTTGCAATGGATATTGCTGCGGAACCAATAAGTACAATACGCCGACCAACAAAGCCGCACCAAGCAGATCCACCGGATGGTGCATACCAAGCCACAATCGACTATACGCTACTCCGCTCACCCAAATCAGCAGCGCACCGAGACTGAGATAGTGCTTTTTTTCCGCTAATAAGCTACCAAAATAGAGCAAACAGACCATGGCAAACACCGTGTGCCCAGATGGGAAAGAAAAATCCGTTTCCCCTTGCCAGTGCATCACCCGCCAAGGGCTCACTTTCTCTTCCATCGCCAACATTAAGGCTTCTTGCTTGGGTTGCGCTAACTTATAGAAATGGCCAGCATTAGGCAGCAGTAAGGATTGGGTCATCAGTTCAGTGTATGGCCTCGGCTCTTGAGTAACCACTTTCATCCCCATTTTTAGCACCATGGCCAAGCCAAGTAACAGCATTAATTGAATGGATTTATTCAGCCATTGATGACGAGGAATGTGGCAACGCCACCCAACCCAGCACACCAAAAAAAACAATGTGAATAGAAAACCCTCTTTGCCTGCAGAATGCGTTAAGTACGTCATGGCACGGCCAACTGAATCACTTACAGGTTGCGTAAAATCCAGCTGCAGCGACAACAGGGTTAAAGGAATTAATAGAAGGACAAACGTCAGCAGTAAAACCAAGGCACGTTTGCAGCTCATGATGCGTGCTTTCATAACCATACTCCACCCGAACACAGTATGCGCATTGTAGAAAACCACTGTCCGGTAATGCCAATATCGTGTCAATTTGCTGGAAAAAAACGTTCATTTCCTCCTTCGATCTGCCAGCAATTTTATTAACTTTTAAATAACAATAATGTAACTAAATTTTTCATGCCTAGGTTGGATAGTACAAAAAGCATTACCTATAGTTTGGATTAGTCACCAGATAAGGAGAATGAACATGGTGAGAAACACAATGCTCAATCGTTTAAATGAACTTCCTAGACTGTCTAAAGTTCTACAAGAATTGCTGGATATGGCCAATCAGCCTGATGTGGATTTTCATCAGCTCAGCAAAAAAATCACGCTGGATCAAATCCTGACAGCGCGTTTGCTCCGTATGGCTAATTCTGCTTATTTTGGTGGTAACGGGAATATCGCTACCGTAAACGATGCCATCATCCGAGTCGGCATTGAGTCGGTTCGTACTCTCGTTGTTGCTTCCGTCCTCTCCAGTACTTTTCCAAAAGTTGAAACTCTCGATCTGAATGATTACTGGACCAATACCTTTGAAACAGCGTTAATTGCCAGCAAGATTGCCGAACAAGTCGGTTTGGATAAGTCAGAAACGTTTACCACTGGCGTGCTGCATAACATTGGCGAACTCATGATTCATACTTTGATGCCCACCGAGGCCTCACTGATCCAACAGAAAATCGCCCAAGGCATGGATCCGCTCAGCGCTCAAGAAGAGGTCTTAGGTATTTCAGCGCCTCGCATTGGTGCGATGTTGGCAAAAGAGTGGAAATTCCCTTCGGAAATGGTTGATGCCATTAAACATTTTGATGAACCCCGTGAAGCCGAAATCTCCCCCAAACTGGCGGTGGCGATTCACTTTGCCCGCGATATTAACTTCAGTTGGGATAAGCTCACGGAAAGCAAAGAGAAATCGATCTACCTTGCTGACCATCCTGACTCGCGTTTACTCAGCATTTCTGCTGCCTTTCAATCCACCATTGATCGGGTACGCGGCAATGGAAAGGAGTTGGCCACACAGATGATGGCGGCCTAAAAAAACATCCCAAGAAGAGGCTGGTTCTTCTTGGGATGAAAAGGGTAATTGACAACGCTTTATGCGCCGATGACACCGCCGTCTTCACGGGTGATCATCATGATGGTTGAACGAGGTTTGCTTGTACCACCGTAAGGGAAATGCGATGGAGCAGCCTCTTCACCCGGGTGCTGAACACCAACAAACATGGTTTTGTGATCAGGGCTGAAGGTTAATCCCGTAATCTCGCACGCGATAGGGCCAGTTAAGAAGCGTTTCACTTCACCTGTGATTGGGTCACCACACAGCATTTGGTTATTCCCCTGCCCAGCAAAATCACCTTGGTTAGAGTAGTTACCATCGGTTTGGATCCACAAACGACCTGCAGCGTCAAAACCAAGCCCATCTGGGCTGTTAAACATGTTGTCTGCCGAAATGTTTTCGCTACCCGCGTATAGGGTGCCTTTGTGAACGGTTGGATTACCTGCAATCAAGTAGAGATCCCAAGCAAACACGTCACTGGTGTGATCGCCCTGTGCTGGCATCCAACGAACGATCTGCCCGTAGTTATTCTTCTCGCGTGGATTCGGGCCACCAACAGGTTGACCTTCTTTACCACGGTTTTTGTTGTTGGTGAGCGTACAGAACACATGCTTTTTATCAGGATGCACGGCTACCCATTCTGGTCGATCCATAGTCGTTGCACCCACTTGGGTCGCCGCTTGACGAGCAAAAATCAGCACTTCAGCTTGATCTTTGAATCCATTTTCAGGAGTGAGGCCATTCTTGCCAAAGCTCAGCTCCATCCAGCGTCCGCTGCCTTTCAGTTCGTTTTTATTGATATCGAACTTAGCGACATACAAGGTGCCCTCTTCCAGCAGATTACGGTTTTGCTGATCATTACCAGCTTGGTAGCGATGCTTGGAAACGAATTTATACAGATGTTCGCCGCGCTCATCATCACCAAGATAAACCACCACATGGCCATCGTTATTAATCACCAGTGCCGCATTTTCATGTTTAAAACGGCCAAGAGCGGTACGTTTCAGTGGCGTAGAGTTCGGATTATGCGGATCAATTTCCACAACCCAACCAAAGCGGTTTGGTTCATTTGGATTTTTTGCCACATCAAAACGTGCATCGTGCTTGTGCCACTGATAGTCAGATTCACCCGTTTTAACACCATAACGTTTATGTTGATCGGTCAACTTGTTTTGTTCGTCATCAGAACCAAAATAGCCATTGAAATTTTCTTCACAAGTTAAGTAGGTTCCCCAAGGCGTCTCACCATTCGCACAGTTATTCAACGTGCCGAGAACATTCAGTCCTGTTGGGTCTCCTGCTGTTTTCAACAAATCATGTCCCGCTGCAGGGCCTGTCACTAACATCGGAGTGTAAGCCGTAATGCGACGATTACGTTGACCTTCGCGATCAATTTGCCAAGTGTTGCCTCGCTTGATGATTTCCACAATAGTCACACCATGCGCGGCTTGCGCTTTACGTACATCATCCGCCGTCATCGCTTTACCTTGATGATCAAACAGATACTCGTAATTGGTGTATTCATTGTTGATCGCGAGCACACCGCGATCTTCGCTGATCGGGAAAAAGCTCATGCCATCCGTATTATCGCCAAACTGTTTCTCTTGTGCTTTTGAGTCTTGCTTGCCGCTTTGGTCAAATTCTGGCGCATTCGCAAAAATAGGATCGCCCCAAGACATGAGTGGAGTGGCTTTATAGCCTTTAGGCACAATCACTTTATCTTCTGTTGACACAGGGATTGCTGAGAAATTCAGTAGGTTTGATGTGGCTGGCGCAGCCACCGCACTCGCAACCGGATTTAAGGCTAAAAACGCGCCGGCACTCACTGCCGCACTGCCCGCCAAAAAATGGCGTCTAGACAGTTGCGCTTCAATCATTTCACTAAACTGGGATTCTTGCTCATCACGCTTCCACATTGGGGGCTCCTTGACTTTATGTTTATATCCTGAGAGTTCAGGTTAATTAGATGTTGCGCAAGAGTAGCTGCCCAAGATGACTGCTCGGTGAAATTTCTGTTGCTAAAAAATGACAATAATAAAATAAACCAAAGAATTAGGGCGCTATCTCTTTCAAGATAGCGCCCTAATTTTAATGTGAAATGGATAAGAAAAATTAAGCCGCATGCACCAAGTGTGGAGCCAAATTTATCAATTCATCGACAATTTCTTTGGCCTGCTTTGAGTAAATTAGCTTATCTTTTGCGCCAACCAACTGGATGTAACGAACTTTGCCAGACAGTATCATTTGTCGCAGGACACGTAATACCACTTGATTGTCTAAAACCTTATGGGTTTCCAAACCGTTCCCAGGGACTAAAGAAGCAAGGTCAATATTGATCATCAACTGCTCACAGTGTTCAATATAACCACTCAGTTGGGCTTTGAGTTGAGTGCGATTTAAAAAACCGCACTCTTCATGACTGACCCAATCGCACCCCAGATCCTCGGCATACTCTAAAGTCTGCGCGTGGGTGTGCTCTGTATCAATCCCAATACAAAACAGCTTAGCTTGTGCAAAACGCGTTAAAGCAAAGTGAAAAGCGCTGCCCACTTGCAGATCCAGTGTTTGCTTAAGTTCAAAACCGTGTCCGATATGCACCATTCCTACACTGGCGCCGTCTTGGGTTAACGAAGGCAAACTGTGCAAGAGAATTTCATGGCAGTTAGCAAAAGCAACAGGAATAACTCCCAACGCCACGGATTGATTCAAGGCTTGTTGGTATTTAGCCTGAGTTTGGCCATCCAACACATAATGACTGGCATCGGCGTATTTCGGCGTAGATTGCTGCTGATACAACCAATCTGAAGCGACATCCAAGCTTTGCTGCGCAAACTCAAACTCTACCAGCGACATCGGCTTTACGCGCTGACACACGGTCATAAAGCCAAACGTAGACGTTGGATGACTGGATGTACGATGTAAACGGTAGCGTTTGAATAAGCTAAGCATGATCAATTACCTTTCTGGTGGCAACGCCCGTGCGGCTTGCAATACATGTAAAATTATCCGTTGCTTGTTGCTTTCGACTCGGTGGGCTGGAGCCATCACCGAAATTGCACCAATCAACTTACTCCCTTTCATCACCGGAGCACTGATCCCCGAAACACCGGGATCAATTTCAGAGGTACTCACGGCATATCCATGACGACGTATTTTTTCAAACTCGCTCTGCCACTTGTCTAACGTCGGATCTTCGCCAAAATAACGCAGGATCTTTTCACAACGAGCTGCAGGCATGTACGCCAACATTACTTTAGATGAGGCACCTCGAAGCAGTGGTTGACTTTGACCCTGGACGAAGCTGCATCGAAGCGCCTGCATACTTTCTCTTTGGCTAACGCATAGGGCTCGATAACCAACAGGCACCATATACGCGGCCATTTCCCCAGTCTGTTTTTGTAGACGACTTAACACAGCTTCAACCGCATCGAGGTTATGTTGGCTGGTTTCGTAACTTCTCATCAGCAGCAATGCCGCCGGACCGATGATCAAGGTTTTGTCGTGCGGACTCTCTTCAATCAAGTTCCACTCTTTCAGCAGCTTCAAATGTCGATATAGGCTACTGAGCGGTACTTGCAGTTGTTCACTGAGTCCTTTTGCAGAGACAGGTTCTGGGTTTACTGCGACTTGCATCAGCAATTGCAGTGATTTTTCATTAACTTGGTTTGCTGAAATCTTTGTTTCGTTCATGTGTGCTTTTTAGCCTTTAATGGTGGGCACCTCAAATCTTGATTCTTGTATATCGAGAAATAGAGAAGAATTAAAGGATTGCATTCCCAATGAGTGAGAATGAGAGAGAAATTGAGCAAATTAACCAGAAAAATAAGGCTGACTCAGTCCAAAAACAAAGCCTGTTCAACGCAGCGACGCCTCTTTTGCTTTGCCGCTGTTTGTATTTTGGGGAAGAGGTCGTCCCTTATCCACCAAGAGAATGGCCATTCCCTTTACGACGAATGTATGCCGAGAGTACACCAATAGAAAGAGGCTCTGCATAGGCAGAGCCTCTCTTATCTGTTGAGAATCGTTACGTCTGAGGCCAGCTCAGATGCAGCCGATTAATGAGTAGAACAACTCGCGGCACCGAGGTCTTTCCATACACCCCACTGGCCTGACTTACTTGGATCTTCTCCGCGGGTCCACCATTTGGCTTCCCACGTCTTGCCTGCCCAAGTCACTTGCTGACCACCAGTATAAATGGCATCGGCATTCCACAAGTTAGTACACGCATCACCACCGCCAACTTTTTTCTCAACCAATACTGAAGCAGAGGCTGTGCTGGTCGCTTTACCATCACTGACTGTCACAGTGAAGCTTAAGCTGGTGTCTTGGCTATACTCACCGGCGACAAACGTCACTTTGGCTCCTTGCACGGTGGCGTTAATGCCGACAGGCAGATCCCAAGTAAAACTCAGCGGATCTTGGTCAGCATCACTCGACGCGGAAGCATCAACCACCACTGTTGCTCCGGCTTTGACTGATGCAGGAGCAGAAACTGCCGCAACAGGTGCCGTGTTCACAGGTGTGGTGGACTTCGGATTGACGGTGACCACCATAGTATCGGTTGCCGTAGCACCTTTGTTGTCTGTCACAGTCAGTTTGAAAGTAAACGTCTGCTTCTCAGTCACTTCTGCAGCGTTAAAACTCGCTTTAGCACTGTTTGCCCCCGTCAAGGTCACAGCAGGACCTGCGGTTTGCTCCCACAAGTAACTTGCAATACTTCCATCACTGTCTTTTGAAGCGCTGCCATCCAAAGATACGGCGGCTGGCCCAGTAACCGTGATGTCCGCTCCAGCATTCGCAACCGGTGCTTTGTTTACTGGCGGTGTCGTTGTGCCACCCGCTAAACCTTCATGCATTGCATTCAGGATGTCACCATTGTCTGCATCGATTTCCCATGAGAACAGACCCGCTAAGCCAAGGTTACGTACGTAAGCCCCTTTTGCTTTCACAGAGCGATCATCATCAAAAGTGACGAGCTGACCTGTAGTACGGTTCCAAACCCAAGGTGCTTCCGCTTGCTCATCGTAGCCATATTCAAAACCATTCACGCCAGTTTTATTGGCACCCAGCATGAAGTTTTTAACGCCTTTATAGTCAATGACACCCGCTTCCCAAACACCTTGTGCTGTCGTGCCTTTCAACTTGCCATTACCAACGCCGGTCATTGGGTCGTTAGGATCTTTCAGTGAAGCCGGCGTCACACCTTCCCAACCACGGCCATACATAGCCGCACCCACTACCAGCTTGCTCGGTGGAACACCTTGGGCGAGCAGCAGTTGAATACCGTTATCGGTCGTGTAAGCTGGGCCTTTGTACGGCTCGCCATTTTCATCCACGCCTTTACCGTCACATTGGCCAGGGCGCATAAATGAACCACAGTACAGCGCCGTTTGGTGGCCCAGTACGTTATTCCAGCCGCCGTAGAAGTCATAAGTCATTGCGAAGATATAATCCATGTACTGAACGGCTTGGCCGTAGTTCACATCTTCAATCTTGTCATGACCAACACCGATAGCCGACGTCAGTTCATACTTACGACCCGTTTCCGCTTCAAGCTCATCAAGCATAGCGCGCAGCTCTGCCATCAAGGCTACGTAAGCTGGGCCATCTTTTACCGGATCGCCAAGATCAGCCGCTTGGCCGCCGCCGCCCGGGAATTCCCAGTCAATATCTACGCCATCGTAGAATTTCCACGTTTGCAGGAAACGTTTCACTGAAGCGACAAACACATCGCGCTTCGCTTTGTCTGTGAAACTGAAGAACGGATCAGAGAGTGTCCAGCCACCGATCGATGGGATGATTTTCAGATCAGGATACGTTTTTTTCAGCGCCATCAACATGGCGTAGTTACCTTTGATCGGTGAACTGTACTGATGACCCGCTTGAGGGAAACTCTTTTGATAAGCAGCCCATGGATCGTGAATGACCACTTCAAAATCTGGCACACCTTTACACGCAGTTTGCAGAGCGTTAAAACTGTTACCGCCAACCGATTTCAACGATTCGTTTGGACCACAGATCGGAATAAAACCATACAAAATATGCGTTAGGTTCTGCCCTGGGATGTTATCCACCGTAAACTTACGATCATAAATACTCCACTCAACAAAATAAGTCCCAATCACCGTATTTTGTGGGATGGTGTAAGACTTATTGTTAGGGTCAACGTTCATTTTCAATGGCTTGAGGTGTGAACCATCGGTATCCGCAATAGTGATTTCGCTTGGTGCACTCTTAGTACAACCAGTGGCATCACACGCTTCAATCACCAATTGATAAACGCCACCCTTAGGATAAGTAAACTGGGCGGTAGTTTGGCTACCACTGATTGGACCGGTGGCAACTTCAACCCCATCAAAATAGATTTTATAAGTGTTGCCCGTCACACCGCTCCATTGGTTGAACTTGAGCGTGATCGGTGCTTCCTCATGGTATTTAACCATTTGGTTGTAACCTGCGGTGGTTTCCATCGCGAGTTCAATTTTCGAAAATTGCAGATTGTTCGACCCATACACGTCAACACTAGGAGCCGAGGGTGCTGCCATCGCGGTACTCGCTAAAGCACAAGCGATACTTGCGGCGCACAAAGTCATTCGATTCATAAGTTTTATCTCTCTTCCTTAGATGTTTCACTTTTTACACAAGCTGCCAATCTACGCATGAAATCCATGACAGCCTCGAACGTCAGTATCAGAGAGACTTTTTTATTTGCGAAAAAAAATTAATCACTTTTCGAGTCACAAGTCGCTAATTTTCCGAAACCCGCGAGGAGTTGCAGAAATTAAGCAATCTTGAGTCAAGAATTCAGAATTTTGACAAAACAAATTGGCATTATGGATTGATTTACGCTATCAGCCTGCTAATTAGCAGCACATTTACCTTATATTGTACGAAATGCATCCAACTCCATTTTTCTGTTAAGTTTCAGTGAATTTGCTTCACTTTGTGAGAGTCAAACCTTGCCTTTTCGCTATCAAAAGCGCACCCTTTGCAGCGCTCGTCACAGAACGAAATACACAAAAAGGATTGAAAAATGAAACCTATGCAGCGTCTGACTTGTTTGCTTGCCCTCTGTTTTGCTGCTTCAGCAAGTGCCAAAGTCACTATGGAGATCCCAGATACGATTGATCTATTGGTCGTAAATGGCAGTAGCCCTAAACTCTCAGGCGGCTTTTTTGACGCCACGAAAAAGCTAGAATTAGAGGATGGTGAACAGCAAATTGTCTTTCGTTACTCGCCTTATTTCAGTCAAGGCAATGATCGCATCATCATCGATAGTGAAGTGGTGATTGCAACTTTTGACGCTGCCAACCAAGCACTCCGTTTTGATATGCCTAAGTATCGAGATGCCCCTCAGGCGACCAAAGCCATCAAAACCATGCAGTGGCAACTACTTGATCAACAAGGTAAAGCTGTAGAATTGCGCCAAGATCGTCTTATCAAAGAAGGCATGCAGATTGGGCGTAACTTTGAGTTTGAAACCGCTGAATATAATAAGAAAGGGGGTGTGGCGGCCTTAACCAGCTCAATGGCGGTTCAGCCTATCGCTCAGCAAGAGATTTCCAATGCGACGGCCATGGCTGCAGCCGAAGAAATGCTGCACTTTTGGTACAACAAAGCGGATGCTGAGACCAAAGCTCGCTTTAAAGCCTTCGTTAATCAACAATAAATACTCTTTTTCTGCTGATTGCTCTACGCAAAAAGTGGAATACAAAACTAAACGAGGCCTCAAAGGCCTCGTTTTTTATCGCTCCATAAACAATGACTTACTGCCAAAACAGCATCGCAATCGCGGTGAGCAGTCCAATACACGCAATATTGAGATAAAGCCCAACGCGCATCATCTCGCTCTGCTTTATATGGCCGGAGGCAAATACAATAGCATTCGGCGGGGTTGCCACTGGGAGCATAAAGGCGCAAGAGGCCGCAACCGCAATCAATACCGACAAGAGCACTGGCGACATGCCAAACGCTTCTGCCACGGTGGCAAAAACAGGGATCAGCAGAGCCGCACTAGCGGTGTTACTCGCAAACTCAGTTAAAAACACCACAAAGGTCGCCACGACTAGAATCACCACGAAGATCCCCATATGGGAAACCATATCGCTCAGAGCGTTGGCTAAAAATACACTGGTTCCGGTCTGTTTCAGCACGTTACTCAAACACAGGCCGCCACCAAACAGCAGCAATACACCCCAATCAGCGGTTTTCTGGATCTCTTTCCAATGCACAACACGTGCAAAGCTGAGCATTAAAATCGCTCCTAGCGCCACCAGCGTATCAAAGCTTTTGAAACCACCCAGTGCAGCGTTAATTGGGCTACTGAAAATCCATAAAAATACGGTTAAACCAAAGATGCCAAGGGTAACGACTTTACCTTTGTCCCAATTGACCGGAGCACGGTCCAATTCAAACGTGCCATTGAGAGTCGGCTTTAACAGGAAATAAAGGATTGCAATCGCCATTGGCAACATCATCATCGCCGTCGGTAAACCAAACTTCATCCAGTCAGTAAACGAGAGTCCGACCTCAGCCGCTGCAATCGCATTCGGAGGACTACCAACCAGAGTCGCGATACCGCCAATACTTGCGCTGTAAGCGACGCCCAACAGAACAAACACGTAAGTGCTGCGTTGTTTATCTGCATCGACTTTACTTAATACCCCCAACACGAGAGGCAACATCATGGCGGCTGTGGCGGTATTGCTGATCCACATCGAGAGCAGCGCGGTCACACCAAACAGCATAAACACCGCCACACTCATTTTGCCTTGCGCCATTGCGAGGACTTTATCGGCAATCACTTTATCCAGTCCTTGATGGTGCATAGCTGCTGCCAGTGCAAAACCACCTAAAAATAGGAAAATGATCGAGTTGGCAAAGTTATTCAGCGCCGCTTGGGTTTCGAAAATACCGAAAAAAACCGCCATCACGGGGACAAGAATCGCGGTGACCGTCACGTGCAGCGCTTCGGTTAACCAAAGCACCGCAATGAAGGCGAGCATACTGATCCCCAACACCACATTGTGTTCAAAGGGGAGAAAATGGTAGAGCGCGAGAAAGAGAGCAACATCCGCCAAAACAATCAGGCTGTTACGATGAAGGAACCATTCTCGGGTATTGGTGGGCAAAGGGACACTATCGTTTCTGTTCATTATTATTTTCCTTATGAGGGCCTTTAGGCGACGCCATGATCCCACAGATTTAAACAGAAAAGATAATTATCATTGCAAAATTGTTAAGCTTATCAAAAGCGTGATTACAAATTTAACATATTGAAATGATTTGAAATTCATTGTTGGAACACTTTGCAATCAGGAAATTTATACAAGCGTTTAAAACTTATTCACCACTCGGATACCAGATGCGCAAAAATCGCTCACAGAGAATTGCCACAAATTCCAATTTGTCTTCACCGCGATCTGTGGAAGAATGCAAAGCTTGCGAGCGTATATCCAAGGGATTGATATGACAGACATCATTGCTCAACTACAGTTTTCCGCCACCATCACAGGCCCCATCTGCCTTATGCTCGGTTTGGGGGTGCTTTTTAAACGGATTAACCTGATCAATGAGAATTTTATTGAAGTCGCGTCGCGGATTGTTTTTCAGGTCACTCTTCCAGCGATGCTGTTTTTGAGCATCGTCAGTTCAAAGCACGATTTTTCCTCAAGCACTTCCTTAGTGATATACAGCTTAATTGCCAATATGCTGTTTTTTCTCTTCACTCTCTTTAGCACTCGAAAACTGATCGACAGACCTCATGATTGGGGAGTCATCACGCAAGGTGGCTTTCGAGCCAACACCGCGATTATTGGATTGGCTTATGTTGCCAACACTTATGGCAACGCGGGGGTCGCCCTTGCGGCTATCTACGTCGCCTCGACCACGGTTTTGTTCAACATTCAGGCGGTGATTGCTCTCACACCACGTGGAGAAAGTAATGGTTGGCAAGCGGGAAAATTGATGTTTAAAACACTCACCAAAAACCCGTTAATCATCTCGATTGTGCTTGGTTTTCTATGTTATCTCGCCAGTGTACCGATCCCTAAAATTGTCACTGATGCTGGCCACTACTTTGCCAATATGACCTTGCCACTGGCCCTACTTTGTACGGGCGGCTCGCTGAATCTCAACTCGTTGAAAGACGATCGCCATTCTGCCTGGTTTGCGACCGGTTATAAGCTAATTCTCTCACCTTTACTGATTACCGGTGGCGCTTGGCTACTTGGCTTTCGAGGCTTAGATCTCGGCCTACTCTTTTTGATGACCTCCGCGCCCACCGCGGCAGCCAGTTATGTGATGGCAAGAGCCATGGGTGGAAATGCGACACTGGCAGCCAATATTATCGCCCTGACCACCGTGTTTTCACTCTTTACCTGTACGCTTGGTATTTTCCTGCTTTCTAGTTTTGGTGTGATCTAATCACCACAGATGAGCACTGGATCGCAAATTGGCGATCTCCTTTTTTGACAGCAAAAAAAGGCGATGGAAATCAAAAGAATGACCATTTGATTAACGTAATGTCGGCCTTTTCATTTTGCCGAGTGTCGTTATGCCTAATCATCCGAAAATCGCCAGCCTTGAACTTGGGCGAGTGATCGCCATGCTGGCCATTATTGCTTTGCATTGCCAACTGTTTACCACTTATTGGTTCCTCGGTGATGAACCGTGGGTAGCTTATTTATTTAACCAATCCACCCGTTTTGCTGTTCCACTGTTTTTCCTTATTTCAGGCTATTTAATTCAACCCAAACTCAGCCACAACCCAATGCAAACCTTGCGTAATTACTGCTCGCCATTACTGAGGATATGGGTGATTTGGAGTGTAATTAGCCTATTGATGCCCTTCAATCTCGAAGTGATGGTAAATCAAGGCTACCTTGCCGAACGCTCTGGCTATTGGGGATTTTTGCTGCAACACCCGCTTAACTCACTGTTTGAAGGCGGGCTGGTACACCTTTGGTTTTTACCCGCACTGATGATTGCGGTCGCCATCATGGCACTGTTGATCCGCCAACAAAAAACACACTGGATGCTACCGTTTGCCATCGGGTTATACCTCTACGGTGAATTTGCAGGAAGCAGCGCCGTCGTCACTGGCATGAGTGCGCCCATCTATACTCGTAACGGCCCATTTTTCAGCTCCTTGTTTGTCGTGGTCGGTTATCTGATTCGTGAAAGGCACATCCTGTGGCAATCGCGCTCTGCGTTGTTATTGGCGATGCTGGGAATGGCTTTTCACTTCGTCGAAGCCTATGGCTTACATCAGTATGGGCAGGTGTTTAACACCAATGATTATCTGTTTGGCACCGCTTTGTGGGCGATTGGGCTGTTTCTTTTCCTACTCGCCAAACCCGATCTAGGCCGAAAGCCTTGGGTATTTTCACTATCACAAAGCATCCTCGGCTTTTACGTCAGTCACTTGTTAGTGGTGATCATGATGATGAACCTTGCCAGATTTTTAGGGCTTACTGGATTAGAAAAAGACACACTGGTTCTATTTGGCACTTTGCTCACCACTTATCTGCTCGTGAAAGGCTTAGAACGTACACCACTTAAGCACTTGTTATTTCGGTAACAATAAACGTGAAACCACAAGGGGAGCCATAGCTCCCTTTACTGTTTACCGGAAATAGTACTTATCCCCAAACAACTTGGCGTAGCAGGTAGGCGGCAAATGAGTTCA
>NZ_WPDC01000056.1:0-21798 GCF_035615595.1 Vibrio sp. R-1
AACGACGAATATCACACTTAATTGTGTGTGGTACAAATCTATAGCGAGTGAATTATTTTTGCTATTTCGGCAAAACCCAACATCCATTAATTTTAGCTCATCAGTTAAATACTTTATGAGCCAATAAATGATCACCGAACTCACCAATGCCCATTTAATTAAAGGCAACCTTCAAGCAAATAGTAAAAATGAAGTTTTTGCAGAATTGGCGCAAATGTTACTTGAGAATAACCGCATCAGTAACAAAGAGGATTTTTTAAACGACATTGAAATACGTGAAAAATTAAGTGTCACCTCAATGGACGGCATCGCCTACCCACACTCAAAAAGTAAAGCCGTTACAAAACCTGCCATCGCTGTTGGTGTAAAGCACGAAGGCATTGAATATGGAGATGAAGAAGGCATCAAACCGACCGTATTCTTCATGATTGCCTCTCCCGACAACGGCGCAGACCACCATATTTATGTTCTTCAAGAATTATTCGGAAAATTTAGCGAAGAATTTATTGAAGATATTCATAACGCAAAAAATGAACATCAGATCCTTAATATTTTAATTCAATCATAAGGCGTGAAATTATGAGTACCCTAACCGCTCAAGCTACTAATAATAGTAGCGATTTCAAAAAAATTCTCAGTACCATGAAAGGCCACCTTTTATTTGGCACCTCACATATGTTGCCATTTATTGTTGCCGGTGGTGTACTATTGGCGCTGGCGGTAATGGCATCAGGTAAAGGTGCGGTTCCTGCGGACGGTTTATTGGCGGATATTTCTAATATCGGCATTAAAGGTCTGGTGCTGTTCCCAATTATTTTGGGTGGTTTCATCGGTTATTCCATTGCCGACAAACCAGCACTCGCGCCAGCGATGATCTCATCTGGCATCATGGCTGACATGGGCGGCGGCTTCCTTGGCTGTATCGTAGCGGGCTTAATCGCCGGTGGTGTGGTATTCCAACTTAAGAAAATCCCTCTTTCTGCCAACATGACTGCGTTGGGCGCTTACTTTATCTACCCTCTTATCGGCACGCTTATCTCTGCAGGTATCGTTCTATGGGGTATCGGTGAACCCATCAAGCTCTTTATGGCTTCTATGAACGAATTCCTAGCTTCTATGGCTGGCGCTTCTAAAGTGGTTCTAGGTACGATTCTTGGCGGTATGACTGCATTCGATATGGGCGGTCCAATCAACAAAGTCGCAACGCTATTCGCTCAAACTCAAGTGGATACTCAACCATGGTTGATGGGTGGTGTGGGCATCGCAATCTGTACGCCTCCTCTAGGTATGGCGCTAGCCACCTTCCTATTCAAGAAGAAGTTCACTAAGCAAGAGCAAGAAGCAGGTAAAGCGGCAGCAATCATGGGTTCTATCGGTATCTCTGAAGGTGCTATCCTATTCGCAGCAAATGACCCAATGCGCGTGCTTCCTTCCATCGTTGCTGGTGGTATCGTTGGCTGTGTGTTTGGCTTCCTGACTAACGTTCTGCTTCATGCTCCTTGGGGCGGTCTCATCACCGCGCCAGTATCAAGCAACATTCCAATGTACGTTGTAGGTATCGCACTAGGCTCACTCACCACTGCACTCATCGTTGGCTTCTGGAAACCAGTCGCGGAAGAAGATGTGGAAGACGAAATCGCAGAAGCTGCACCGACGCAAGCTCAAGCGGCTCCAGCAGCCGGCGAAGGCGAGTACGATATCGTTGCTGTCACTTGTTGCCCATCTGGTGTAGCACACACTTTCATGGCAGCCAAAGCACTTGAGAAAGCAGGCGCAGCAGCGGGCATCAAAATCAAAGTCGAAACGCAAGGTCAAAATGGCATTAAAAACCGCATCACTGACCTAGATGTCGCAAACGCAAAACTGGTAATTCTCGCTCACGATATCCAAGTGAAAGATGCTCACCGCTTTGCCAACGCGAAAGTCATCGAATGTTCGACCAAGGAGGCGATGAAAAAAGCCGCCGAACTTATCCAAGCTTAACCCTTAAGCTCCTCCCCCAGAGCCCTTTCCCCCAAAGGGCTCTTTTTCTATCTCATAGTGTGGTGATTCAGAATGTTATCGCTTTATCTGCACCAATCCCGCGGCATTTAAAATCGCGTCTTTCGTTGTCACGTCAATGACTTTAATGTGCTTGAAGCGTTCTGGCTCTTTAATTGCCACATCGTGCGCAAAGATTACCAGCTTCGCTCGTTGCACATCTTTGGCCGTGATTCGATTGATGATGCCGTTGGCGCCTTGTGTTTCTACTTTGATTTTCACTCCCGCCAGATAGGCGGCTTTTTCGAGTGATTTAGCCGCTAAAAACGTATGAGCAACGCCAGAAGGGCACGAGGTGACGGCAAGAATGTCGGCTTGCCCTTCTCCAATCACCGATGAAAAAGCAAGTGACTGCCCCTGCTCATTGTCCTGCTCGTGCACCGTTTTCTTCAGTGCAATAGCAATCAGTGCCGTGGTCAATGCACCGGCGATAGTGCCAAGAATATACCCTAACTTACCGTCCACAACTGGCAGCACAATCCAACCGCCCCAAGGAGCGTGATTGAGCACTTGAAAGAGAAAACCAATCACGTTGCCAACAATACCACCCGCAATAATTGCAGGTAGTACGCGCGCGGGATCAGCGGCGGCAAACGGAATCGCCCCTTCACTAATGCCAATCATACCCATGATGCCCGCCGCTTTTCCGGCTTCACGTTCATCCCGTTTGAATTTACTTGGTGACAATAAGGTCGCAAGCGCCATCCCCAATGGTGGGGTACAAATGGCAATCCCCACCCCACCCATTAGCCAAGGTTGGGTGTTGACTTGAGTTTGGGCAAAAAGCGTGGCGACTTTATTGATTGGGCCGCCCATGTCAAAAGCGGTCATCGCCCCCAATACCGCTCCGAGCACCACTTTGCCGGAATCGGCCATCGATGCCAAAAATTGATTGAGCCACAGCATACTGCTGGCAATCGGTGCGCCGATTAACCACATCACAGCACCACAGGTTACAAACGTCCCCACCAGCGGATAGATGAAGATGGAACCCAGCGAACTCATGCTGCCGGGGAGAGCGATTCTTTTCAGTTGACGAACCACAAAGCCTGCAAAAAAACCCACGATGATCGCGCCAATAAAGCCTGTTTGATATTGGTTTATCGCAATCCAGGTGCCAATCATGCCGGGGGCCAAACCGGGTTTATCTGCCATCGAGTAAGCGATATAACCACCCAATACCACCGTAAATAGGGTTAAACCAGCAATACCCATTTGAGCGATATCCGCCAACACGCCCTCTTCTGGCACCGCTCCGTGACCAGACATCATCACTGAAAGCGAGAGCAACACCCCACCCGCCACGATAAACGGCATCATGTGAGAGGTACCAAATAATAGATGCTCTTTAACGCGAGCTAATCTTTGTGCCATTGGGCTTAGCGGCGGGTAATCGGCATAATCCAGTACCTGTGTAGAGCTTAATGTTGAGTGGTGTGGGTGAATGAAAAGGGCGAGTGCCTGCTCAACACTTTCTGCGGATTTAAGCTGTTCAACAAATCCCTCTTCAATCAATTTACTGGAGATTTGTGCCAATACTTCAATGTGGTGATGATCTTCTCCATCCGGTGATGCCAGCATAAAAAACACATCAGAAAGCTGACCATCTTCTGCACCGTAATCTATCCCTTGGCGGCTAATACCCACTACGACTGCAGGCAACGCCACCGCAGCACTTTTGGCGTGTGGAATGGCAATCCCTTCTTCAAACCCTGTATTTCCGATCTCTTCTCGTCGCCAGATGTCGTTTAAAAATTGCTGCTTATCGGTCAATTTTCCTGCGTTATCGAGCAACTCAACCAGCTCAATCAGAACATCTTCTTTGTTATTGGCTTTCAGATCTAAACAGATGATTTCAGGTTCGATCAGATGGGTAATATCCACAATTGTTTTACCTTACTGTTGTTTGAATTGGCATTGCCATCCCGATGCGCCTCGCGTACGCGCGTGGCTAGAGTAACGAGCGACACTCTTTCAAGACACAGGACAAAAGATGCAATAACTGGATTAATGTAACATTCGATTTGAACTGTGAACTGGGTCTTGGCCGAAAACGGAGTATTTGCCAAGCGCTATGTTACTATCGCCACAAAAATAACAATGAGGGATTTCCATGAAAATTGTTGCGGTCACCGCCTGCCCAACGGGCATTGCTCATACTTATATGGCGGCCGATGCTTTGACCAAAGCCGCACCAAAGTACAATGTGCAGATCAAAGTGGAAACTCAAGGTGCGATGGGTATCGAGAATCCTCTCACGCCTTATGACCTCTCTCATGCCGATAAGGTGTTGATCGTCTCCGATATCGACATCGAACAGCCTGCACGATTTGAAGGGATGAAGGTGGTGAAGCTCTCGATCGAAGAAGTGCTACTCAATGTCGACAAAGTCTTTCTCGTCCACTGCCGCTGATCCTTGGCATGATGCATGAATTCCAAGTCACCTTCTTGGTGAATGATGTGAATGCCAGCGCCCATGTTGCCCAACCGCTGTCTCGCGTTGCGCGTAAGTTCAAAAGTACCCTGCATATCATCAACATCACCAGAAACCGCAGTGCTGAACTCACTAAATCTCTCGCAGTATTGCAGGTGGGGTTACAAGAAGGCGATTTATGCCAAATCACTGCCATCGGCATTGATGCTGAACTCGCCTGTTTCGTGATTAAAGACATGCTTTCTGCGCATTACACTGTTGTGGGCTCCAAAATCAACTATGAGTTCTCTAGCCTGCTCGCCGAGCGCCTGCCACAAATATGCCCGCCGAGTGAGGTGAAATGGCACTATGCTAAAGCCCATACCACACTGACCAAATTTGAGTGTTTGAAAGGGTTAGCACAACTGATCTACCCCGTTTCACCCGATGAGTTGATTTTGGCTTTTATCAAACGCGAAGAACGCTCTTCCACCTGCGTAGCGCCCGGGATTGCGATTCCCCATGTGATGTTTGCAGACATAGAACACATTGCGGTTGCCGTTATTAAGAATGATGAGGCGATGGATTGGGCCTCTCAAATGGGAGAGGTGCATTTAGCGATTGCTTTGGTGATGCCGAGTAAGCCCAATCGAGATCAAATCATTACCGCAACCAACCTGACCCGAAATTTACTGTGCGATCAAATGGTAGAACGTTTACTACTGACACGCAGCGGCGTTGATTTACAAGCTCTGCTGATGTACGCGATGTCACGCCTGTTAAATTGAAGCGCGATAATCCGTTGGTGTACGGCCTGTACGATTTTTGAAAACGCGGCAGAAGTAATTCACATCTTTAAACCCACAGCGTAGCGCCACTTCATTGAGCTTAAAGTTGTACTTTTTCAGCATAAATTTTGCGCTATCAACCCTGACCCACGTAATGTAATCGGCCAAGGTCATATGCCCTTGCTGGCGAAACAGCCTCGACAAATGGTTGGCAGAGATACTAAAACGCGAAGCAATACTCTCTCGCGTGATCGGGCGGTGAAAATTCTCTTGGATATAGATACAGATCCCTTGGTAGAGATCCTGCACTCGGTTTTGTGGCTGCTCTGTCGGCGCATTCAACATAGTCTGGGTATATTGAAGTAGAGCTTGCAGCAACAGCTCATCCATCGGTTTTTTATGATTCTCACGCGCCAATGAGCTGAGCGCTTCTAAAATGTTATCAATAGCAAACCCTGAGCGCGTTTGGATACTGTGCTTTTGAATATCATAAAAGTTGGCTTCGCCTTTGCGCTTACTGACAAAACTCAGTCCTAGTTGGCGGCGTCCAAATAACATGCTCAACACTGAGCAATCGGTATCCCAGTTCGGTTTATTCCAACAGTTAGCGGGAATAAAAATCGCATCTCCGGCTTTGGCAATTATTTTCGTGACTTTACGGTCATGGCTTTCCATTTCATTTATATACTCTCCACCTAAGACCAATTCTAAGCGTGGAAAATTCACCTGATAACTGAACTCAGGCGGTGTATGAAAATCACCCGCAAACCAAATATGATGAAATGATTCACGCTCATTAAGCACCGAGGAAATCAAATCATCAAATATCATATGCAAACTCTCACTTCGTCATCGCACTTTTATTAACGTCAGGTATACCCCGAATGCCATTGAGTCTCTTTGAGCAACATCACACTCAAGCCAGAATGATACAATAATCCAGTTTTAACACCAACTCTCTAGCACAAATCTCCACCACGAATAACAACAAACACATTATAAACAAATGAAAATTAATGAATTAATCCTATACTCATTACTTAAAATTGGCCTTACTACCCCAATAGACGCTACGAGATCTAAATCACACCAAACCAATAGCGTTACAATCCTCCAGTGAATGTTTTATTTCTGCACTAATAAGAAAAATAAAAAAATTAAAGAATAACTCTGACATAAAAATAAAATGTACAGAGGTCTCTATGATCAACCAATTGATTAATGCCGATTTAATTCAGCTTGATCTGCAAGCGAATTCCAAACAAGCCGTATTTGAAGAACTGATAAATATTCTACATGCCCAAGGGCGAATTTCAGATAAAGCGGCATTCTTAAAAGATATTCAAACTCGTGAAGAGTTAGGTAATACCGGATTTGAAGATGGTGTCGCTATTCCGCATGCTAAAAGTGCAGCGGTGACTCAACCAGCTGTTGCAATTGGTGTCAGCCGAGAGGGTATCGACTATGGCGCAGAAGATGGTTTGCCTTCCAAGCTTTTTTTCATGATCGCCTCCCCCGATGGCGGCGATAACCACCACATTGAAGTGTTGGCCGAACTCTCTTTCAAACTGATTGAAGAAGGTTTTATCGAGGCTTTTCTCAACACGAAAAGCTCAGAGCAAGCACTAGAATTACTGCTGAAAAAATCCGCGCCTACACCTCTTGCAAACCAAGCAGAAAGCAAAGGGCTGATTATCGGTGTTACCGGTTGCCCGGCAGGTATTGCTCACACTTACCTTGCGGCTGAAGCACTGGAAAAAGGCGCGGCGGCTTTGGGTTTTGAGATCAAAGTGGAAACCAATGGCTCGATTGGGGTGAAAAATAGCCCAAGTGCGGAAGAAATTGAACGCGCTGAAGCGATTGTGGTCGCCTGTGATAAACAAGTCGACATGGCACGTTTTGCCAGCAAACGCCTCATCAAAACAAATGTGAAAGCGCCAATTCGTGATGCACAAAAGCTGATTAATGAAGCGTTAAGGGCGCCAACTTATCAAGCTGAAACGGTTAAGACTCAATCGGTGGCAAACAAAGCCTCACAAGCTCGCTCAGATTTGTATCGCTTTTTGATGAATGGCGTTTCGCACATGATCCCATTTGTGGTAACTGGCGGGCTTTTAATTGCACTGGCTCTCGCGGTGGGTGGTGAGCCAACTGAAGCGGGTATGGCTATTCCAGCGGGCAGTATGTGGAACCAAATCCTTGAAGTGGGCGTAGTGGCCTTTACCTTGATGATTCCCATCCTTGCCGGCTACATCGCCTACGCCATTGCCGATCGCCCTGCGCTCGCTCCCGGTTTAATTGGTGGCTGGATTGCCAACAACGGCTCTTTTTATGGCGCCGATGCAGGTACAGGATTTATCGGTGCCATCATCGCGGGTCTCTTGGTCGGTTATTTCGTGAAGTGGATTACTTCCATTAACTATCACAAGTTTATCCAACCCCTAGTGCCGATCATGATCGCGCCGATCACGGCATTGCTGTTCATCGCTGGTCTGTTCATTTTCGTTATTGGCGCTCCCATTGCGAGCCTGATGGATGGCCTCACTGCTCTACTGACTAGCATGAGTTCCGGCAACGTTATTCTGCTCGGCATCGTACTCGGTGGCATGGCAGGCTTTGATATGGGAGGCCCATTCAACAAAGTCGCTTTCCTATTCTCTGTAGGCATGATTGCCAGCGGCCAAACTCAATTTATGGGTGCGATGGCCTGTGCGATTCCCGTTGCACCACTCGGCATGGCACTCGCAACAGCGATGGGCCGTAAGCTCGAACTGTTTGAGTCTTCTGAGCTTGAAGCAGGTAAAGCCGCAGGCGCGATGGGCTTAGTCGGTATCTCTGAAGGCGCCATTCCTTTTGCGGCGCAAGACCCAATGTCAGTCATTCCAGCCAACGTGTTGGGCTCTATGGTTGCCGCGGTCATGGCATTCTCTTTTGGCATCACCAACAGTGTGGCTCACGGTGGCCCCGTAGTCGCCCTGCTTGGCGCAATGAACTACCCACTGCTTGCCCTACTTTGTATGGCAGCTGGTGCGGGTGTCACCGCCATCACCTGTGTGACGCTCAAAAAAATCCGCTCACAAAAGTTTGAAGCCGCTGCGGCTTAATTCTCCCTTCCTCGTTATGGCTTGAGGTTCCACTCAAGCCATCTTTCTAACGGTGACGACAATGACTCAGATTCCGACTCAGGATACAGCCCTACCAGAGGCAGTATTCTTCCCGATGACCAACCCTATCCAAAACTACGCATGGGGCAGTAAAACCGCTTTTCAGCAGTTGTTTGAACTCGAAAACCCAACCGATGAACCCCAAGCAGAGCTATGGATGGGCGCTCATCCTAATGGCTGCTCCGGTATAGCCATTAACGGCAAAATCGTTCAACTTTCCGACTTTATTGCGCAAAATCCAAACTTGATTTTGGGTGAATATACCGCGCGGCAGTTCGGCGAACTCCCTTATTTGTTTAAAATTTTGGCGGCGGAAAATGCACTCTCCATTCAGGTCCATCCAAACAAACAACAAGCAGAGCGAGGCTTCGCCCAAGAGGAGAAATTAGGCATTGCGCCCACGGCTGCCTACCGAAATTACAAAGACCCAAACCACAAACCGGAGTTGGTTTATGCGCTCACCGAATTCCAAGCCATGAATGGCTTTCGTGCCAATCAGGAAATCCTTAACTACTTTATTGAGTTATCGATAGATGAGATTCAGCCTCTCGTTGACGCATTCCAATCAAATCCGACAGAACAAGGGCTCAGAGACTTTTTCTCAGGGCTACTCTCATTACAAGGAGAGACCAAAAACCGTGCGCTTGAAGTATTGATAACTCAAGCTAAGCAGATTGATCTGCCTCTTTTCCAGTTGATCGTCGAATTGGAAAAACACTATCCCAATGATATTGGTTTATTCGCCCCTCTGATGCTCAATGTGATTACCTTGCAGCCAGGTGAAGCGATGTTTTTAGACGCAGAAACGCCGCACGCGTATTTGCACGGAACAGGCCTTGAGATTATGGCCAACTCAGACAATGTGCTACGCGCAGGGCTCACGCCAAAATATATGGATATTGATGAATTAGTGGCATGTACTCAGTTCAAACATAAGCCACTTGAGCAACTACGCCTTAAGTTTGAAGTCATTGAAGGGTGTGAACAATATCCGATCCCAGTTGCCGATTTTAAATTTGCCATCATCCCACCTACGACTCAGCAGACTATCGGCGTTAAAAGTGCAGAAGTTGTGCTGCCTCTCGATTCTTCAATGATATTGCGACATGCAAATGGTGAGAAATGCCTTGTCCGAAAAGGACAATCTGTCTTTATTCCGGCTTATGCTGAGCGATACACCATTGAGTGTGATGGTCGTGTAGCAAGAGCTTTTAGCGCCTAGTATTAGCCTAAAAGGCCAGTTGCACTTATTCCCTAGATCTGATTGCTCGATTTAGGGTAATAACTGAAATTGGCCAAATTAAATGGAGTGGCAGTTAACAGGGCAAATGTTTAACCGTATTAACCCTCAGAGACTGTATAGCCGGGAACTTTAAACCAACGGCGGCACATATCGAGGAAATAGCCGTACAACACACCCATTCCACACGATACCAATGCATTGGTGGCCACAGCAGTAATGATTTGATCGGTAGAAGCGCCTACGGTGAAGAGAATGGCGGCATAAACCGGCGATTGAAAGAGAACGTAAGCCACGAGATCGGAGAGATTTTTCATCCAACCGGTTGGGGAAATTTTGCGCCCTTGGCGAAGAACATAATCTCTAAACACACCATACGGCCAAGCAATCGCGATATTAACGGGAATGGAAAGGGTTCGGGAAGCGAGTGATTGCTGAAAGGTCATTCCTGACACAAAAATTTCAATAATCATGCCTGTTACAAAACAAAAGACGACCATCGCAAAAGTATCAGCCGCTGCATGACGAATACAAAACGGACCACGAGCTTTCATTTACATCCCCTATAAAATATATCACTACAATTTTGCAATCATGACCAAACATGTCACTGCCATAATTCCAAATTGGCAGTTTATGGAACCATTAAACCATACAAAAATTAGTTTTAGGCTTTGTTTTTAAACTCGCACGGTAAATAAAAAACCAAAAAAAGTAATTAAAATAGTATCTACAGCTACTTTTACGCGTTCTTAGTCAAAACATCGGTTTCTCAGTTTACGTTTGGTAATTTTATTACATCACGCTGAGCACGGTGAGACAGTTTCTTGCCAGCCGAACTTGGCCACACGCATAAGAAAGAAATATAGGAAGTAAGGAAGTGAAAGAAGGAACCGTGATTTACTCTACCGATGGTAAAGAAGGTTCGCAATGAAACTGGTACAGGCGCTCTGAGTGTTGTTCAAGCGCCATATCTAGCTCATGCTCTGCAATGGGTTTAGCAATAATGTCATCTGCCCCTGCAGAGAGCATTTTATCTCGGGTATCTTTGAAAACATCTGCGGTACAACCAAACAGCAGTATCTTGGCTTGCGGCAGTGGCAACTGACGAATTTCTCTGGTGGCTTGAATGCCATCTTTTAACGGCATGTGGTTATCCATTAAAACGAGATCAAATGAGCTTTCCTGTAACGCGGTAATCGCTTGTACACCATCCATCACGCTATGGCACTCAAAACCTTTATTGCGCATAAAAGCTTCCAGAATCATGATGTTCGTACGGTTATCTTCGACAATCAGCACCCGTAAACCGGGATACGTTTTGGCTTTAGTAGGTTTCACATCTTCGGTTACTGGTTCGGTAATCGCTAATTTAACTCTCACCTTAAAACAAGAACCCTGTCCAACTTCACTTTGCACTAAAACAGTGCCATTCATTAATTCCGCAATCTGTTTAACAATAGCCAAGCCTAAGCCTGTACCACCAAAACGCCGTGTTGTGTGTGATTCCGCCTGTTCAAAGGGTCGAAAGATACGCCCTAACGACTCTTGCGCGATGCCGATCCCCGTATCCTGCACTTTGATGATCAAGTAATTCTCTTCGTCACAGCTTTCTTCACTTAACCCTATTGCGACAAAGCCTGCTTCGGTAAATTTCACCGCATTACTAAGCAGATTGAAGATAATTTGCCGCAAACGCGCCTTGTCTCCGTAGTACCATCGTCCATCAGTAATTTCTGAGTTCAGTTGGAATTTCAGTCCTTTTTCAACACAAAGACTGGAGTAGATACTTTTGATGCTGCCGATGATCGATTTGAGCGGAAATGCGCTGTGATCCAACTCGAATTTGCCTTGCTCTATTTTTGAATAATCTAAAATCTCATTGAGCAATGACATCATATGTTCGCCCGATTCGTAGAGACTGGTTAAGTGCTGTCGCTGCTTAGGGGTCAATTCATCTTTCAATAGGATTTGCGCGGTACCGAGCACGCCATTCATCGGCGTTCGAATTTCATGAGAGAGCGTGGCTAAAAATGCACTTTTCGCTTTGGTCGAGGCCTGAGCTTTGACTTTTTCTGCCTCTAGGTAAACCGTTTTTTGGTTAAACGTATCAATAAGATGGCGGATCTCATCCTGAGATTTGTACCGAATATCGATGATTTCACCTTCTCTCGACTCACTCACCTTTTTCGCAATTAAGACAATTGGGCGGATCCAATAATGGCTAATTAAAAAATACCCCACCATCACACAGAGCAGCAGGATCGGCATCAATCCTTTTTCGATGTTGATAATTAAGTCGAAGATGATTTCATCGACATGCTGATTGGCATTCACCACTTCAATCTGCCAATTGAACTCGCCAAAACTATAGTAACTGACCAACGCATTATCATAAGTGCGGAAGTTATGTGAGACGACCTCAACCCCAAAGGCATCTTTAAGATTCACACCTAAGTTGTACTGCTCTGCTGTCGCAGCAACGAATTGGATTAAGCTTTCAAGTGAGAGATCAACGGTAGCAACGCCCGCAAACTGACCGTTACGATAATAAGGGGTCGAGACCGTGATCATTTCCACACGGGTATAGGGGTCGACATAGACAGGTGACCAGAAATAGAGCCCTTCGGCTTCACGTTCTGCAGCCAGGTACCAGCTTTCTCGGTCATACCCCCCGGCTTTGGGGTTATTCCATGAGCTCAGTTGGTCAACCTGTCCATCGGTTGCTTTATTAAAAAACAAGCTGTCATATCGTAGTGAGGGGTCAGTTGCCGATAGATTGGGTTCCGGCCACAACCCTCCGCTAATGATCACTCCGCCAACAACAGAAAATAGTGAGCGCAGCATGCGCTCTTGCTCTTCCTTATCGGCAGCGCTTTTGCCAATGCTATTAACACTCTGCAGAACCCCTATCGAGTTATTCAATGGCTCACGAATTTGGGTAGCCAGTAACTCCGCTCTCAGGGCTAGATTATTTTTCAGTTCTTTTCTAAATGGGACTTCAAGCCCCCAATAACTCAGCGTTCCTACAATCGCAAGGAAGAAGGCCAAATAAATGGTCAGCGCTAGAATACTTTTCTTTTTAAGCGAGGAGCGAATAGCCATAACCAACTGAATTATTTTTTGTTTACAAAATTATAGCGAAATTATTCTGTCAGGCTTTCTTTTCTCATCGATTTTCCATGGCGCTGTGCACAAACTAACATTCTTAGGCAGGAATTTTAGCCTTAAACGCTGAACAGAGAGAACAAGCGGATGCCCTGAGCACGCTTTCCAGATAAAATAGGCGCACTGATATTTATTGAGCACTCACATCTCATGCAAACCTTACAAGAAATCCTGCAGCAGCCAGAATTAGAAAACAAACTCCTCAATCAAGCTAAAACCGTCGGTTTTGTTACCGCTATGGCTTGCTGTCCTAATGTCTTACCCCCTGAAGAATGGCTCCCCTTCTTATGGGGTGGAGAAGAGATTGCACCTTTTTCGGATCCTATCCAATTAGAAAACTATTTCGAGCACATCATCGCACTTTGGAATGAAACACGATCTCAGCTACTAGAAGGCAACTGGCAATGGCCAACTGGCTACTTGTTGGATGAGGCAGAAATCGTGAATCAAGAGGTACGTGATTTTTGCGAGGGGATGCTACAAGGTTGGCAATTAGCGCGTGATGATTGGGAGGTGTTGATGCCAGAAAATAGTTCGGATAATACCCTGCTTGGTGGCGTGCTTCTTTCATTAAGTATGCTCTACGATCCTGAAACATCGATCGCCACACTTTATGAGCAAGGCTTCACCGGTTTAGAGCAATTTGCTGCAATTTATCATGCGATTCCAGTGATGTTGTGTGGAATCACACAACGTGGTGTCACGTTAGCTGAAGCTCAGTAGCCATCATGTTTGCTAGACATGCCCGTTTTTTTCGATGGGCATGTCTATTTTCAGCACAACAGACAGCTTACTTACGCGTTGCCTTTCACTTTTAAATTCAGTTGTTCAGCGAAATCCAACATACGATTAAGCGGAATAAGTGATTTCACTCTCAGCGCTTCATCCACAAAAATTTCATGCTGTTTACCACCTTCACGCAGTGCTTGTGCAATAGCCTGAAGGCCATTCATCGCCATCCAAGGACAATGCGCACAACTACGGCAAGTCGCTCCCGCACCTGCGGTTGGAGCTTCAATCAGCTCCTTCTCGGGAACCATTTGCTGCATTTTAAAGAAAATTCCTTTATCCGTAGCAACAATCATTTTCTGCTGTGGTAATGTCTTAGCCGCTTTAATGAGTTGGCTTGTTGAGCCTACCGCATCCGCCAATTCAACAACACTCGCAGGCGATTCAGGATGAACCAAAATCGCAGCATCAGGATAAAGTGCCTTCATCTTACGCAGAGCATCAGCAGAAAACTCATCATGCACGACACATTCGCCCTGCCATAACAGCATGTCTGCGCCCGTTTTCTTAGCAATATAAGCACCTAAGTGTCGATCTGGGCCCCAAATAATAGGTTTACCCTCAGAATCTAAGTGCTCAACAATTTCCAGAGCAATGCTTGATGTCACCACCCAGTCGGCACGCGCTTTCACCGCCGCTGACGTATTGGCATACACGACTACCGTATGATCAGGGTGTGCATCGCAAAACTCAGTGAACTTGTCTGCTGGGCAACCAAGATCGAGGGAGCACTCCGCTTCGAGCGTCGGCATTAAGATGCGTTTTTCTGGGGTCAAAATCTTTGCTGACTCTCCCATGAAACGTACGCCCGCAATAATTAAGGTTGTGGCTGGATGGCGGTTGCCAAATTTTGCCATCTCTAGCGAGTCACCCACAAACCCACCTGTCGCTTCAGCAAGCGCTTGAATTTCAGGATCCGTATAGTAATGAGCAATCAACACCGCATCTTTCTCAATTAAGAGTTGTTTAATCTCAGCGATATAAGCTTGCTTTTCCTCATCCCTAAGAGGGATAGGTTTTGGGGGAAAGGGATAAACTGTATTTATAGTATCGAGTATGTGGCTCATTGCTCTTGCTCTACACAACTTCCATAGACGGAGCATTGTACACTCTAGCCAGCAGCAAGCAAAATTGAATGCCCTAAACAAGGAGGGAGAAATAATGTGTAGCGATGAATAACCCTGTCCATAACAGAGTGAAAAGCTGAAACGAACAAGAGCTGCATTCGCAGCTCTTGTGTTTATTTAAGGTTTTCTTTGGCAATTTTAGCAGAAGCACTATCGGGATATTCATCCACCGCTTGCTGGTAAAATTTACGTGCCTGCTCGGCGTTATTATTGCGTTTCGCAATATCGCCCAACTTAACTAATGCATCAGCCCGTTTGTTAGAGCCTTTATCCGAGACAACAGCTGCAAAACTTTTCGCGGCTTCTTTGTCTTCTTTCTTGGCAAAATAGAGCTGGCCTAGCCAGTAGTGAGCATTAGCAGAGAAGGTCGAATTAGGGTAGTCAGTCTGAAACTTCTGGAAAGCGGCAATCGCACCTGCGTAGTCACGCTTTTTAAGGATCAGATCAACAGCATTCTGATAAGCAGCCTGTTCATTAGCGTCGCTACTGAAGGTGCCTTGTGCAGCCTCATCATTGCTGCTTGTTGGTAGTTGGCCGGCTGCGGAGGAAGGTGACTTCATCTCGCCACGCACACGGTCAAGTTCTACAAACAACTCCCTTTGACGCTGCAACATTTGCTGCATGTCATAGTTGTTTTTTTCAATCTGGCCCCGTAATTCATTGACTTCAAGTGCCATATCATCGAGTTGCTTTTGCATTTGCAACTGCACAAGATTACGGCTTTCGAGGAGACGTTCGAGACGTTCAATTTCTGAACTCCGCGAACCACCGGATACGTTGCTACCTAAGTCAGATACTGGAGCGGGTGCAGCGAGCGCGTAGCTCGCTGCACTTGCCAGTAACATCAGCATGACAACGTGCTTTAAGTTACTGAACATGAGGCATCACCTCAATTAGTAAACCAGAACTGCACGACGGTTTTTCGCGTACGCTTCTTCTGATTGACCTAGAACTAGAGGCTTCTCTTCACCGTAGCTAACGATAGACAGTTGGCCAGCTTGAACACCCAGAGCTTCTAGGTACTTAGCAACTGCTTGAGCACGACGCTCACCCAGTGCGATGTTGTACTCAGGAGTACCGCGCTCATCAGCGTGACCTTCGATAGTTACGCGTAGGCTTGGGTTTTTCACTAGGTAAGCAGCGTGTGCAGCTAGCATTGCTTCGTAGTCGCTCGCGATAGTTGCGTTGTCGAATGCGAAGTAGATAGTTTGGTTTTCACGCAGAGCTTGTTCTTTCAGTTCTTGCTCAGTCAGTTGACCTTGTGCATTCAGACCATTTGAGTCAACAGTAGACACTGCTGATTGGTTAGTTTGAGAACCTGAGTTCGCAGCATCATCACTTGAGCTACAAGCGGTAACAGCTAAAACTGGTAGCGCAATCAGCAGACTCTTAAGAACTTTGTTAAGTTGCATTTCCTATTCCTTTCTATTAAACAGTTACTTGTTATAAAAACGGTGACCATGCTGGAGCACGAACGCGCCCATTGGTTGCCGGTAATCTTGCTTTAAAGCGTCCATCAATGGATACCATCGACAAGACGTTGGCCTTATTGTAGATGGAGCTATAAATCACCATACCACCATTCGGCGCAATACTTGGGGACTCATCTAACAAGGTTTTTGTCAGAATCTGCATTGCCCCTGTTTCTAAATCCTGCTTCGCGAGATTGAAGCCGGAATCACTACGATTCACCATCACCAAGAATTTTCCATCCGGTGTAATTTGGCCACCCAAGTTTTGGCTACCTTGCCAAGTTAAACGCTTGGTTTCACCGCCGGATAAATTTACTTGATAAATCTGTGGTTTACCACCCCGATCTGAAGTGAAAATTAAAGATTTACCATCTGGATGCCAGAAAGGTTCGGTGTTGTTGGAACGGCCACTAGTCACCTCTGTTAAGCGACGTGTAGCCAAGTCCATCGTGTAGACCTGTAAATTACCAGTTTTTGATAAAACCAGCGCTAGCGTTTTACCATCTGGTGAGAATCTGGGCGCACCATTATGACGTGGGAATGACGTCAGCTTCTCTCGCTTCCCACTGTAGATGTTCATCATGTAAATTTCGGCTTGTCCGTTTTGGAAACTCACGTAAGCCAAAGTCTGACCATCAGGTGACCAAGCGGGTGACATAAGCGGCTGCTTAGAACGAAGCACAAGACGTTCGTTATAGCCGTCATAATCAGCAATTCTCAGTTGATAAGGATACGGATCCTTATCATTGACCACAACGTAAGCGATGCGCGTTAAGAAGGCGCCGCGTTCACCGGTCAATTCCTCATAAACCAAGTCCGCAATACGGTGGGCATATTCACGCATTCTTGATGCAGGAACGGTCGCCACTTTATTAAACAAAACATGATCTTTAGATAGCACCAATTGACCATCCTGAGACAGAGCTTTGCTTTGGCCTTGAGTCAGTTGTCCACGCACAATGTCAACCAGTTGATAACTAATTACATAGCTACCTTCCGCATTTTGCGTGATCGTACCCGTCAATAATGAATCGACCCCCATAGATGTCCATTTGCCAAAGTTAACCTGCTCTTCGCTATAAGGCGTCTGTGGCATTTTGCTAGTCGGAACTGGGCTAAATTTACCACTGCGCTGTAAGTCAGAGGCAATCACCGCAGAAACGTCTTCAGGCAACTTGGTTGCGCCTTCCCATTTGAAAGGAACTATCGCAATCGGACGTGCAGAATCAATACCGTCAGTAATAACTAGCTCCAATGCTGCATTCGCAATATTGGAAAAACCGGTACCGATGAGCATCAAAACAAAAACTAATCGCTTAAACACAAGCCTTCCCTTCCTTATTCAGGTGCTACGGTTAAATTAATATTCTTAAGTTTTTCCACAACGTCTGGTTGATCTTTCGGCAATGGAAAACTATTCACTTGGGCAACAGCGCGTTTGGTTGCTGCACATAAACGACTGTCACCATCCAAAACGGTTAAGCTACCCAGTAATGCGCCAGTCCCAGTAGGAATAAGCTTTAGGTTTACCCTACACTGCTTCCCTCGAAAACTGTCTTCCACTAACAGATTCTGCCGGATGAGCTGGGTGTAGATGGCTCCATAGCGCCCTACTTCCGAAGTAACAAACTGCTGACGTGCCGCATTATTTTGCTGACTTTCTTCACTCAAGCTGCCAAAAATATCATTCAAGGCCGCTTCTTGAGCTTTACGTTCAGCTTCTGCTTTTGCCGCGCGTTCTTTTTCTTTCTTGGCTTTATCTGCCGCCTCTTTGGCCGCTTTTTCCTTTGCTAAACGTTCTTGCTCAGCTTTCGCTGCCACTTCTTTTTCACGTTTGGCTTTTTCTTCCGCAAGCTTGGCTTCTTTTTCACGTTCAATACGTTGCTGTTCTGCCTTTGCCGCTGCGGCTTCTTTCGCCACGCGTTCTTGCTCAGCTTTTTTTGCGGCTTCTTCTTTCACTTTGCGTTCAGCCTCTGCTTTTGCAGCACGCTCTTTTTCTTCGCGAGCTTTCTGCTCAGCGGCTAAGCGCTCTTGTTCTTTCTGCTCACGCAACTTTTCCGCTTCACGAGCCGCTTTAGCTTCTTTAGCCTGTTGCTCTTTCAACTGGCGGATCCGCTCTTCTTCTGCTTGTCGATTTTTCTCTAGCTGTTCGCTTTCACGACGGAGTTTATCCAGTCGCTCTTGCTCTTTTTTCGCCGCCTCTTCACGCTGACTACGAATTTGCTGAGCTTGCTGACGAACGAGCTGAGGATCAATGACCACCGCTTCAATCATCTGGCCTGTCGGTTCAGGATCAGACATGGTGAAATCGGCTCCCCAGAGCAGTATCGCGACTAAAGCACCGTGCATAGCCAGCGAAATAGTTATCGATTTAGCATCATTACTTTTTCTGGACTTATTCTCTTTCATGCTCAGTATTAAACCTATTATTTAAGGTCCGTGAGTAGCCCTACTTTAGGAATACCAGCTTGACCCAACTCATCCAATACCAAAACAATCTCTGCGTAAGGTGTAGCGGCATCGCCACCCACGGCCACAGGTGAATTAGGTTTAAGAGACAATTCTGCTTTCACTCGAACAATCACATCTTCGATGGATAGACCGCGTTGAACTTCTTCATCATTAACACTCAGGCCAAGATTACCTTCTTTATCAATCTCAACAATGATAAAGCTAGAATCGCTATCACCCGCTAGATCTTGTGCTGATTTAGCCGAATGAGTTTTCGGCAACTCCACATCCACACCTTGTGTTACAAACGGTGATGTCACCATAAAAATAATGAGGAGAACCAGCATAACGTCGATGTAAGGAACCACGTTAATCTCTGCTTTCATCTCACGTTTTTTGGTTTGATAGCCAGCCATAGTTATTCCCTGCCAGCCATCGCTTGACGGTGGAGAATGGTATGAAACTCTTCCGAGAAGGTAGCGTAAGTATGTTCAAGCTTACTGACTTTATTGCTAAGACGGTTATAGGCCATAACGGCTGGAATCGCAGCAAATAGACCAATCGCCGTTGCAATCAGAGCTTCTGCAATCCCCGGAGCAACCATCGCTAACGTGGCTTGCTTTACCTCTCCAAGAGCGATAAACGCATGCATGATACCCCACACAGTTCCAAATAGACCGATATATGGGCTGATGGAACCGACAGTTGCCAAGAAAGGTAAGCTGGTTTCGAGTGAATCAACTTCACGAGCCACAGCTACGCGCATGGCTCGCCCTGTACCTTCCATCACAAAATCAGGTGCACCCGGATTGGTCTTACGTAAACGAGCAAATTCAGTAAAGCCAGCATAAAAAATTTCCTCAATGCCATAGATGTCATCTTTACGTTTTTTGACATCTTGGTATAGCGAACCGAGATCCATTCCAGACCAAAAGCGGTCCTCAAAGGTATCCGCTTCACGCTCGGCAGCAGAGATAACTTTACTACGTTTGATAATTGCCGCCCACGAGGCAACCGACATTCCCAAAAGGGTCAGCATTACCATTTTTACTAGGAAGCTAGCTTGTAAAAAAAGGTCAAGAAATGAAATATCAGCAGTCACTGCAGTTTAACTCCAAACTGATTAATTGAGGCAAAGCTCTCGGCCTCATGCTCTCATTGTCGATACATGCTACCTTAACCTTGGCTTTAGACAACACAGTGCCTTCAGGATTAACGAGTTCCTGACAGAAGGTTAAAGAAGCTTTTTTTAATTCTGACACTCTGGTCACGACTTCCAAATGATCATCTAACTTAGCGCCTTTAAGAAAATCGATCTCCATGTGTCTGACCACAAAGCCAATACCTTGTTCCAACAAACTCTGTTGATGAACACCAACAGCACGGAGCATTTCGGTACGGGCTCTTTCGAAGAATTTTAGATAATTTGCGTGATAAACCACTCCACCAGCGTCAGTATCTTCGTAATACACCGTGACCGGCCAATGAAAAGTGTTCATGGTTTTGATAAAAATCTCATACACCGAGGAATGGCTGCTACTATAGCGCAACTCGCTCACGATAGTACAAGCCCGTGCAATGTTTTCTTACCTAATGATAAAAAATTAGCGCTGTCTCAAAATGACAGCGCTAATCTGAATAAAAACTCATCAACAATACGAATTGAGCTAGCTTATTAGCTGCACCAACGTCAAATAACTCAGAATGGTCAATGATAGATATGGACTGAACACGATCTGCCATACCCAGTGGCGGGGCCTAAACCCTACCCCAAAGACCATACTGGCACATATTGCCCAAATCATCAGCGGCGCAATAACTGCGTTGAAGCCGCCGATTCGATCTGCGTAACTATTCGGATCCCACATCACCATCGCGGCATTGTAGAAGCCTAATAGTAGCGATAAGGCCTTGAGCAAGGCCTTATCGGTGATGTCATGACAGCGAGCGATCTTTTCAGACCACTTTAATTGCCAATCACTCACTATCTTTATCCATCATCTCAGTGTGCTCTAACCAAAGAGCATTGATGATGCCGAATGCACAGGCGAGTAATACGCCAAGGATCCATGCGAAATACCACATAATGAGCGCTCCTTAGTACAGTGAATTCTTGTTATCTTCGATGAATTTATCATCGAGACGACCAAACATTTTGTAGTAACTCCAGATGGTGTAACCCAAAATGATAGGCACCATGACAACCGCAACCACAGTCATCAGCTCTAGCGTCAGCTTGCTTGAAGTTGCATCCCACATAGTCAAGCTATGAGCCGGATTCAAACTTGAAGGCATAACGAATGGGAACATGGCGAAACCTGCGGTGAAGATAACGCCAGCGTTACCTAAACTAGAGGTCAAAAATGCCAAGCCACCTTTATCTAGACGTGACGCCAAAACCGAGAGTAGAGGCATCAACACACCCAGTGCAGGAGCTAACCACAGTACTGGTACTTGTTCAAAGTTGTGTAACCAAGCGCCCGCTTCACGAATCACTTCTTTGTTGAGCGGATTCGATGCGGCATTACCGTCAATCGCACCAACAATCATATAACCGTCGATGTGCTGGACCCAAAAGCCTGCGGCCACAAAACACACGGCGGTGAGCAAACCGGTCAGTTGTGCCACATTACGAGCACGTTGATGTACATGCGATGTCGTTTTCATTTGCAGCCATGCAGAGCCTTGTAGCAAGGTCATGAACAAGCTGACAAGACCACAGAGCAGAGCAAATGGATTGAGCAGACCAAAGAATGAACCATGGTAGGTCGGCATCAAGAAATCACTCAGTTGGAAAGGAACACCTTGTAGCAGGTTACCGAATGCCACACCAAAGATAACCGGCGGAATGAATCCTGACGCTGAAATCGCTAAATCCCAGTTATTACGCCATTTTGTACTCTCGATTTTTGAGCGATAGTCTAGACCGACAGGGCGTAACCACAGCGCAGCAAGTGTCACAATCATAGCCAGATAGAAACCTGAAAATGAAGTGGCGTAAACCAGCGGCCATGCGGCAAACAAAGCACCACCGGCTGTGATGAGCCAAACTTGGTTTCCATCCCAGTGTGGGGCAATAGAGTTAATCATCACTCGGCGTTCATTATCATTTTTACCAATGATAGGGACTAGCGCCCCAACGCCCA
>NZ_WPDC01000057.1:0-21697 GCF_035615595.1 Vibrio sp. R-1
AAAAGTGACTTGTGGCAGCCGGAATATACCGAGCTGATTAAGCTGGCGGCCAGCGATCCGAAAGTGGCGCGGATTTTTGTCAATCTCGATAATATGATGCTCGATGGCTTGAGCATGCAGATCTTCTTTTCTGAGCTGCAAGCGCTCTACCACAATCCCGACCTTGCTTTACCAGAGCTTGCGATCACCTTTAGAGATTATGTTGAATGGCAGCAACAAGCGGTCACCAAGCAAACACGTGCAACGGCGAAAAAATATTGGCTGCAGCGCTTGGCCGATCTGCCTGCGCCCCCGGCTTTGCCTCTTCAAAGTGATCCAAACCAGATTCACAAGCCTAAGTTTATTCGTGCCGCAGGCTCACTGTCTCCACAAGAGTGGCAAGCTTTGAAAAAGCTGGCCGCCAGACACCAAGTCACACCATCGGCTCTCTTGATCAATGCGTACGCCAGTGTCCTCTCCGCTTGGAGCGACCAGCAAGCACTCACCCTCAACCTCACTTTATTTGATAGACCTGATGTGCATCCAAATATTGGGCAGATCATGGGCGATTTCACCACCCTACTGCTGCTCGCATGGCATCCTGATCAGCATTGGCTCGCGAGCCTACAGCGTCTACAACACCAGCTGGTCAACGATCTCAAACACAGCCAAGTTTCTGCGGTGTGGGTGATGCGTGAATTGGCTCGTCAGCAGCAGCGTACCAGCGCGACTATGCCTGTGGTGTTTACCAGCGCCTTGGGCACTTCTGAGCGCGATTTCCTCTCTGATTCGGGTTGGCTTAAACCGGTAGGAGGTCTATCACAAACCCCTCAGGTATGGTTGGATCACCAAGTCTATGAGTCTTCAGGACAACTCTGCCTCAACTGGGATGCCGTCGGGGAATTATTGCCTCAGCCCTTACTGGAAAAGATGTTCAGCCAGTACCTCACTCTGTTGCAAACGCTGGCGACTCAACCAGAGTCTTGGTCACGGCCATTAAACTTGCTGGTGCCCGCACCGCAAGGGGTAAGTCGATTGATTCCCAGCCCAAGCAAGCTTGACAACTACGAAGCGATCTTGCCCCCAGTCGGCGGCGACCCGGTAACCATTTTGACCATTCGCGAACAGTTTCAGCAGATTGTGAATGTACCGATCAGCGAAAGAGAAAACTTCTTTGATGCAGGGGCTAACTCTTTGCAACTGGTTCAACTACACGCCGCCTTACATTCACTGGCGATGCCGCTATCGGTTACCGACCTTTTTGCCTACCCCTCTCCAGCTTTACTCGCTGCTTGGTTATCGAAGGCGGAAAAGGTCGATAGCTCAAACGAAACATTGAAAAGTAGGCAACAAAGAGTGAGCGATCGAAAAGCCAACCGTCGTCAACGAGTCACGTCATCCCCCCATATCGCTTGACGTGAACAGAATCTATCAAATGCACAACAGGGTGGCGAAACTGACCACCCTGCAACTGAATTACGAGGATAACCATGAACACTCTCGACCCTTGCTTTGGCAACAGTGATCCCATCGCCGTCATCGGACTGGCTTGCCGCTTTCCGAAAGCACCGAATGCGGAGCAATTTTGGCACAACTTAGTGAATGGTATTTCTGGGCAAAGCTATTTTTCGGAACAAGAGCTACAAGCGGCTGGAATAACCACTTCGCTTTCCGCGCAAGAGAACTTCGTGCCAAGCGGTGCCATTATTGATAATCCAGACTACTTTGATGCAAGCTTGTTTGGTTATTCGCCCACTGAAGCCCTCTCTATTGATCCCCAACAGCGGCTATTTTTACAGATAGTTTGGCATGCGCTTGAAGATGCAGGGTATGCACCAAACGCCATTCAATCGAAAACGGGTGTCTTCGGCTCGATTCGTACCAGTACCTACCCTTCTTTTGCCGACTTTGATGTCACTCAAGTTGGCCAAGTCAAGGGGCTGCAAGCCTTATTGGGTAACGATAAAGATTATCTTGCCACACGAGTCGCCCATAAATTTAACTTAACCGGTCCTGCGTTTACTGTTCAAACGGCTTGTTCTAGCTCTTTGGTCGCCTGTCACCTCGCCTGCGAAAGTCTGCGTTCGGGGGAATGCGATATGGCGATTGCGGGCGGTGTCGCTGTGTCATTTCCTCAAAGCTCAGGCTACTTGTACCAACCCGGTATGATCTTTTCTCCAGATGGGTTGTGTCGCCCGTTTGATATTGATGCTAATGGTACTTTTGGTGGTCACGGACTAGGCTGTGTGGTGCTCAAACGCTGGGAGGATGCGCGACGCGATGGTGATACTATTCTGGCGTTGTTACGTGGTAGTGCTATCAACAACGATGGTCAGGATAAAGTGGGGTTTACCGCTCCCTCGGTAAAAGGCCAAGCACAAGTGCTATCCGATGCCCTGCATTTGGCTGATGTATTACCCGATGAAGTGGAGATGATCGAGGCTCATGGTACAGGCACTAAACTCGGTGACCCTATCGAAGTTCGAGCCATCAAACAAGCTTATCAACGCAGCATTGAAGCCAAACCCTGCTTTTTGGGTTCAGTAAAAAGCGGATTCGGGCATCTGGACACAGCGGCAGGTATCGCCTCTTTAATCAAGACGGTGTTATCGGTATCGCGCCGCAAAATCCCGGTCTCACTCAACGTTTCTCAAGCTAACCCGGCTCTAGAGCTTACAGGTTCTGGTTTCCAGCTTGCGACCACGACCATTGATTGGCTGAGCGAAACTCGCACTGCGGCGGTCTCTTCCTTTGGTATCGGTGGTACTAACTGCCATATGATTGTGCAATCGGCCCCTGAGCTGGCGGATCCTACGCCCCTCAATCCTCGATCCGAAAATGCAAAACTACTGATCTCCGCCAATAGTGAAACCTCGCTACGTAAACTGGCCGGTGAATATGCCACACGCTTAGAACAGCCAACACACCACAGTGATATTGCATACTCCGCCATGTTAAAGCGAGCATTAGATCTCCCCTATCGACTGGCAATTGATTGCAATTCTGCGGCAATTCAGGCCCTACGTGATTTCGCGCTAACAGGGCAAGCTGGCCGTGATTTACATGTTGGCCAGCCTTCAGCAACAGGCAAGGTGGTGTGGTGCTTTACTGGCCAAGGCAGCCAATGGGCCAATATGGGACAAGAGTTATATCACCGCAGCGCCGCATTTCGTGACAGCATCGAACTTAGTCAACAATATGCGCTCGGCAGCTTAGAAATACGGCTTACTGATGCGTTATTCGGTCACCGCACAGAATTACTCCAACGTACCGACTACGCACAATTAGCGATTGTCGCTTTTGAAATCGCGATGGCCGCTCACTGGCAAAGTAAAGGGTTTAGGCCAGATATGGTGATGGGCCATTCGGTAGGTGAATTTGCTGCTTGTGTGGTGTCAGGATACCTCACTCACCAACAAGCGATTGCGCTTGTCAGCGAACGAGGACGGCTGATGCACTTATGTGCGCAACGCCAAGCGGGCTCTATGTTAGCGATTTTCGCTAAGCCAAACACATTAGAGACGATACCGGCTTTGCGCGAACTCGATCTGGCCGCGCATAATGGCGCGCAGCATTGGGTATATTCTGGCCATCAACGGGATGTCGACAACGCGATACTGGAACTTGATAAGCATGCCATTCGTTATAAAAAGTTAGACGTATCCTGCGCCGCACATTCACGCCTATTGGATGAAATGCTAGCGTCGTTTCATGAGTTTGCGGCTCCCATAACCGCAAAGCAAGGTACTATACCTCTGATTTCTAGTGTCACAGGTCAGGTCGCCGATAATGCGGCATCGTTCAACGCTGAGTATTGGACCCGTCATGTCCGTGATACTGTACAATTCCAGCGTGCAATAGAGTCGGCCTTAGCCAAGCAGGCTAAGCTTTTGGTCGAAATGGGGCCAAGTACACACCTCACAGCCATGGGGCAACGTGAAACATGGTCAACAGATTGTGTATGGCTAGGTACCTCTCACCCTAGCATCCCTACACAGCGTTTAGAAACTGAACTCTTAGCCGCTCTTTTTGTCGCGGGCTGCAATAATAAGTGGTCCGTGCTATTCGCGCTGCAGGGTCGACCTTGTCGATTGCCTCTGTATGTGTTCGATGAACAGAGATATTGGTATCCAACCTCCGATGTCAAAACAATCGAAACTGCACTGCCTAAGCAAACCTTGAGTGTACCGCCACCCACCACAATCGCGGCTCTCTATCCGATGCTGCGCTGTTGTGTGATCCGCGATTTGATTCACTCTTGTACGGCTCAGCCTCGTTTTACCCTGCGCGATCTGATCCGAGGGGGACGTTTGCTACCAAAACATCGCGATCTGATCACAACACTTTTAAACTCTTTACTTGAACACGGCTACTTGCAACAAGGGCATCAGTGTTATCAATTCACCGCCGTGTCTTTGCCAACCACAGACGTGGTTGCACAATGGCTGCGTGATGCTTTGGCCACCAATCAAGAGCCAGCGACAGTGCCATTGAGCGATATCCGAGCCTTGTGCGTGACTCCGGCGCGCCTTATGCAAGTATTACGTTGTTATCACACTTCGCCACTGCAACTAAAAAAACAAGTGGCAGAAATAAAACAGCGTTTGCTCAGTCCACTGACTCCTTCGATTCAGCCAAACCTAGCAATACCATTACCATTCAGCAATCAAACGCAGTTGCTCTATGTAGATTGGGTAATGACACCAACAGAAACAGACTGGCATCAACTCATCACCCTGCATATGCCGAGTTTCGTACAAGAAGAGCGTAGCGACTGGTTGATTGTTGCAGCGCCATCTCTTGACCCTAAAACAATAACGCAACTGGTTGTACACAGAACGACTCAACTCTGGGGACAAGTCCAATACCAATTAAGAGGATGCTTAACTTCAGGAGAATGGGCTTGGATAGGTCAGATTCAAACCCCAAACTTTGATGATTCTCAACCACACGCGCTGTTACCAAGCCCCCATCAGCGCTATGAGTGGCAGTGGCTGCCAGTCGCCGCGAGCCAAGCTAGGCTCAACGTTAGTGAGTCTGATCTCCAACAAGCCCTACAGCGTCAAGGGGAGATTTACCGTGTCAATGAGACGGTCAGCCTGTTCGTATTGCCTGATGGTGAGCTTGTCGAGTGCGCTGAAAAAGTCATCCAATCACTAAGCGCTGATTTTACAACGCTGTATGTTTTGACCTCACAAGCCATGGCGACAGATGCAACGCAAAGTGTTGCTGCCGAGAAAGTGGCACTGATGTCTCTGCTGCGAGTTGCTCGCGCGGAACACAAACAGCAAGGTATCTATCTACTTGATATTGAGCCGTCTTTTGAGAATCATCACCATCAAGCCCTGATTCTGAGTCAGGCTTTAAACTCTGCTCCTTTCCATCTAGCGACTGAGATAGCTTATCGCAACCACAGCTACTGGATACCTCAATTGGTGCACGCCAAAACCGTGCCTGACCTCATTCCTTCCTCTTGGTTTACGACTTCAGGTTGGCATCTTGTCACTGGAGGTATGGGGGGCATAGGCCGACACATCATTAAATGGCTAGCACAATCCGGTGCCCGCCATATTGCGGTGATTGGGCGACGAGAACCCAGCGATTGGCCTGAGTTTTGCCAAACCATAGCCAGATTCGGCTGTCAGGTGATGACCTTGCTTTGCGATGTGAGCCAAGAAGGGGAGCTGCAACGAATGCTTAATGATTGGCCGCGTACTTTACCTATCATAGGTGCGTTTCATGCTGCGGGGACATCGCTAACAGGCCTTATCAATCAATGGGATCCTCAGCAATCTGCCCTACTTATTCAAACCAAATGCCACGCTTTTGTCGCACTACACCAGTGGCTTGAAGCACAAGAAGCCCAATATTTACTGGGTTTATCCTCCGCAGCTTCACTAGGTGCGGTTGGACAAGGTGCTTATGCGTTAGCCAATGCCTTCTTAGATGGCTATGCTCTCGCCCAACAGGGCAGCAGCCGTTGCCGCGTGATGAGTATTGGATGGGGAGCTTGGGATAGCATAGGAATGACCGCCGATTCAGCGCTTCTCGATACGCTGGCCAAAGAAGGTATGCATACTTTAACCGTACAAGAAGGTTTGTGGCAGATCAGTCAAAGTCTGCTCAGTGGCGCTCCTTTCGTACTGGCAATGAATATCGAACCTCAGCATGCTAATTTCCAGCCTTATCTTGACCCATTGAACACGGCAATAGATACAGTAGATACCATAGATTGCTTGGTATCACCCAAGCCGCTAACGCATCCCACAGTGAGCGATGTAGGTCAATGGCTGACGGAACGACTTCGTTACCAATTGGGTATGAGTGACGATACACCAATCCGAGTCGATCAAGATTTACTGCAATTAGGTTTAGACTCTCTGCAATTTCTTGAGCTTAGTGCGGTTATTCAAAAACAGTTCGCAGTCAAGATCGATGCCGAACAAGCCTACCAAAACTTAACCATTTCAGGTTTGGTGGAAGCGATCGCCCGTGTCCCTGCTGCACCAGAATCAGATTCAATGCTCACACACTTTGTGAGCGATCCTCACAACCGCTATACCCCCTTCCCACTGACGCCTATTCAACACGCGTATTGGATTGGTCGTGAACCCTGGGTTCAATATGGCGGTATTGCCTGTCACGTCGTCTTTGAGTGGGATAAGGATCTTACCGAGTTTAACCCACAACAATTTGCAGCCGCTTGGAATGCCTTAATCAAGCGTCACGACATGCTGCGCATGACAGTCAATCATGCAGGAGAACAAGTTGTTCACGCTGAGGTTGATTATTTTCCGATTGTAGAGAGAGACTTACGTTCACTCTCAGAAGAAGCACAACACGTTGAGCTTGAGCAAATACGCCAACAAATGCGTCATCAGGTACGGGCTGCAGATGTCTGGCCACTCTTTGATGTCAAACTCAGCCGTTTATCTGAGCACAAAGTGCGTTTGCACCTAAACCTCGACTTACTGCAGTTTGATGTACAAAGCTTCAAAATCATGATGGATGATTTAGCCACCGCCTATCAAGGCAAAGACTTGGAGCCTCTGCCGATCACTTTCCGTGACTACGTGATGCATGAGCAAACGTTACGCCATTCCGCCGAGTGGCAAAACTCATGGCACTACTGGCAACAAACGATCCCAACTCTGCCTAAAGCGCCTCAGTTGCCACTGAACCCGGATTATCAACACCATGCTCCGGAATTTATTACCTTAGAAGGCCGCCTTAGCGACTTTGAATGGCAAACGCTAAAATCGGTTTGGCAACAATGGGGGGTAACCCCTTCAGCTGGCCTGCTGACCCTATTTGCGCATACCTTGGCCAATTGGACTGCAAGCCCTGATTTTACGTTGAACATGACGTTCTTTAATCGTCAACCTTTTCATGAGGCCGTCCAAGATCTGATTGGTGACTTCACCTCTGTCCTTCTAATGGATTTCCAACACGACTCAAGTACCGATTTGAAACAGCGTATCTTGCAAACCCAAAGCAAACTTTGGCAACGCTTAGGCCATAGTCAAGTCAATGGGGTTGAGGTGATCCGCGAACTAGCCAAACACTGGAAATCCTCCGGTCAGCTCAGTGAGCAAGAAGCGGCACTGCCGTTAACTCCGGTGGTATTTACTAGCATGCTGGGAATGTCGATGGATGGCATGGATATCGAACAAGCCATGACCCATTTACTGGGGGATCCGGTTTATGTTCTGAGTCAAACCCCACAAGTCTGGCTTGATCATCAAATCATGGAAATTGAAGGTGATTTGGCGTTCAACTGGTATTGCATGGCCGGCGTATTGGCGCCAGATCTGTTGGAAAACTTATTCAACCAATATCTAAGCTTGCTGCAGCAGTGTGCGGCAGACCCACAGTTTTTCGAGCGATCATTGACTCAACCAGAGCCTCTGCCCCCCCTTCTGCCGCCTGATCACGTCATCGCCGAATCCACCCTTGATTGGCACAACATATCTCTCCCCGAAATTTCACCGCAGATTGTACAAGAGGTGACACAAGCGTGGGCGCAGCTCGAGCATCGGGCACTGTGTGGGATCTGGGCAACCTTACGCAATCACCAATTATTTACCTCGCCAGAGCAAACCCATCGCGCACCACAAATTATTCAACAACTTAAAGTAACCGATAAACATCATAAGCTTATCCAACTTTGGTTAGATCAGTTATGCCGAGAGGGCGTGCTGACGGAGAAGGATGGAGAGTATCGCTTCCAAGACGATTTCCCCAAAGCACCGGGGTTACCTTTGCCTCAACAAGCTTGGTGTCAGCGTTTGGATGCTTATCTTGAGGATTGCCTCAAGCAACACCCGGCTTTGTTGAATGGTCGCCACTCTGCACTCGAGTTACTATTTTCTGACCCGGCGATCACCGATAGCCTCTACCGTTGCAATCCATCACTGCAAATATTGAATTTAAGTGCCGCGCGTGCCATTTATGCCCTTGGCCAACAGCAGGCGCAAGGTTTGAATATACTTGAAGTCGGTGCTGGCACTGCAGCGACCACTCAAGAGGTATTAAGCCTCGCCTCTTCAACGATTCGCCACTATCAGTTTACCGATGTGTCTCGTCTGTTCCTTCATGAAGCACGCGAACTATTGTCTGAGTACCCACAGGTAAGCTATGGGCTATTTGATATTAATCAGCCCATTGATGAAGCACTAAAAATGGATGGTGGATATCAGGTTATTTTGGCCGTCAATGTTCTGCACGATGCCATCGATCTCGCAAAATGTTTACAAGGTCTCCGCGCTCTTCTGGCCGATGATGGCTATTTGATTTTGATTGAGGCGACCGATCAACACAGCCCAATGCAGTTGGCGACGGTTGGATTTATTGAAGGAATCAACGCATTCAATGATTTTCGTCAATCCAGTGGAAGTGGCATGCTCACACAACCTGCTTGGCTTGCCCTGCTGGCGGAACAAGGTTTAGAGCCACAGTTGAGCTATCCCAACAGTGAGGTATCGGCATTACGTCAGCATCTGATAGTAACCCAAAAACGTCCACAACATCGTCCGCAGACCTTAGGTCAGTCTGAGTCCTATCAGCAACAAATAGAACAGATAAAAAGTATATGGCAAACGTTTTTACATGGTGAGATTAACCACGACACCGATTTTTTCCTTGCCGGTGGTGACAGTTTAATGGCAACAAAGATGATCGTGGCACTACAACATGCGGGAATCAAACAAGCGAGCTTACAGTCCTTGTTTGAGCATCCGAAATTCCAAGACTTCTGTTGCCAATTTGAGAGTGCTCCGTCGACTGCAACGACAACCGTTGAAACGGACAGTATTGAGCCAAACACCCCCCTTGGATCCCAAGATAATACACCACAACAGAAAAATGGCGTTTGCGTTCGACATTACCCACTCACGCCGCTACAAAATGCCTACTGGCTTGGTGAAAATGCCCTGTTTTCCTTGGGAAATGGGGTTGCCCATTTCTATGCAGAACTTGAAATTAAGCATCTTGATCGTCTGAGACTTACCCAAGCATGGAATCGACTGGTGCAATTACACGACCAGTTACGCGGTGAAATCAATGCTGGTCAATATCATATTCATCGCCAAGTGCCAGAGTATCAACCACAGTTTCTCGACTTAAGCTCATGGGATGAACCACAAAAAACGCACTGGATTGATGAGGCAAGGACACAGATCGCCGCCCACGGTGTAGCAACAGATCAATGGCCTCTGTTTGATATCAGCATCCTGCAAGTAGACGCCGAGACCTCTTTGGTACATTTGATACTCGATTTGGTCGTAGCTGATGGCAAAAGCCTCAATACCCTTTTTCAACAATGGTTTGCACTGTATGACGATCTGAGTATCGAATTGGCAGTGCCAACGATGAGTATCGACAACTATCTCCTTGAGCTTGAACAGCTCAAACACTCTGAGCCTTACCAACAAGCTCAAGCTTACTGGCTTAACCGAATACCGACGCTACCAGAAGCTCCAGCACTGCCGTTAGCGGATAAACGCTCAGAGCATTTAGCACAAAGTGTACTTACTTACCACCTCAGTGCCGAACAGTGGAGTCAGATCCAAGCCGTCTCATTTGCCCATAATTTATTGCCGTCAATGAGTATGCTGTCCACATTTTGCCTTGTGATCAGTCATTGGAGTGCCCAGAAGCATTTTGCGATCAATATACTGCACAGTAACCGTCCGGCTATGCTGCCTCAATCCGTCGACGTCATTGGTAACCTTTCAACCACATCCATGCTTGAAGTAAGACCCCAACCCGGTTCATTGCTCGCGTTTGTTGAGCAAATTCAACAACAGATGGCCGATGATATGGCACATTCCTTATTTGATGGCCAATCGGTGTTAACTGAAAAAAACCGCCATAATCATAATCTCAATGCGGGCATGCCAGTGGTGTTTAACGACACCTTATCGGTTGGGCAACATAGACCATTACCTTATTGCAAGCTCAATGCCTTTGGTGCACAAACCCCCCATGTTTACCTTGACAGTATGTTGATTCCGTCACCATGCGGCGGCGTTATCATCAAATGGACGATTCAAGAAAACTACTTAAAAAGCGGTGTCTTTGAAGCCATGTTTGCCGCTTATACCCACACGTTAGAAACGCTTACAAACCGAGACTGGCAACTGCCTCTCGCCCTAGAACTCCCCTCTGCACAGCAGCAGAAGCGTGATCAAGTCAATGCGACACAAGGTGAACTCAAATTGGTTTTAGACAACCAAACTACGGCTTGCGTGGCGACATTGTGCGATTTAGTAAGGTTCGGTGTGGAACAGCACCCACAGCGAATTGCGATTGAGCAAGGCGAACTAGAACTGACTTATCAAACACTTTGGTTTTCCGCTCAGCACTTAGCTGCGCAGCTTATCGAACAACAAGATGATGCACCATTAGTGGCGGTTGTGATGAACAAAGGATGGCAACAGGTAGTCGCTGTTCTCGCCATTCTGTTGGCAGGGAAAGCTTATATGCCTATTGATGGCGCTTATCCTGAACCTCGTATCCAAGCTCTGCTTAAACAAGGAGCAGTCTCAACCATTATCAGCGATAGCTCTGAGCCTTGCCGCACCGATGACTATCGAGTTCTAATCCCTGCGTTAATGACAGAAGCCCAAGCGCATTTTATCCCTGTGGCAAACCAACCGACCGATCTGGCTTACGTCATTTTCACCTCTGGATCCACTGGCCAACCTAAAGGGGTAATGATGGAGCATGGTGCCGTAGTCAATACCCTGCTCGATATAAACCAACGTATTGCACTCGATCATCGTGACCGAGTATTGGCGATTTCCTCTCTCAATTTTGATCTCTCTGTGTTTGATATTTTCTCCACCCTAAGCAGTGGGGCAAGATTGGTAATACCACAGACATCGCCAAGTCAAGATCCTGAAGCACTGCTGCATTTAGCTCAGCAGTCAGCGATTACGGTGTGGAATAGTGTGCCAGCCTTCGCACAGTTATTGGTAGATTTACTAGAAAATCGATCAAATCCGCTGCCCCATTTACGTCAAATCATGATGAGTGGCGACTGGATACCCGTCAACTTGCCAGACCGACTGAATACCCTTATGCCTCAGGCTAAATTGCTCAGCTTAGGTGGTGCTACCGAGGCCGCCATTTGGTCTATCTGCTATCCGATTGAGAAAAGCTATGCCACACACACCAGTATTCCCTATGGAAAACCGCTCACTCATCAACAATTTTATGTGCTCGATGAACAACTCAATCCTTGTGCAGATTGGGTTACGGGAGAGCTTTACATTGGTGGACGTGGTCTCGCTCGCGGCTATTGGCATGATCAAGAAAAGACCGACTTCGCTTTTATCGAGCATCCAACTCTTGGCCAACGCTTGTATAAAACGGGGGATTTAGGCCGCTATTTACCGGATGGTAACATTGAGTTTCTGGGCAGAAACGATCACCAAGTCAAAATTAACGGTTATCGTATTGAGCTTGGTGAAGTGGAAAATGCTCTACGTCAGTGTGCACTCAACGCGAGCGGAATAGACATCCTAGATGCCATCGTTCAGCCAGACAGAACGGCACAAAATGGTGCACGTTTAGTGGCTTATATTCAGTACGCCCCCCACAGTCGACGTGATAATCAGGCTTTACTGGATCATGCTCGCCGACTGTTGCCCCAGTACTTATGTCCAAGCCAGATCATAACCTTAGAGCACCTTCCATTGACGGCTAACGGTAAGGTGGATCGTTCTGCACTACCGCGCCCAGATGCCCATCTTGCCGCAGAACAATTACGCATGCCGCACTCACAGCAGGAACAACTTCTGGCTCAGATCTGGTCTGAATGCCTTAATTTTGCACCGATTCCGGCCAATCAGAGCTTTTTCGACCTAGGCGGAAATTCATTGATCGCCGTGCGCTTACTTAACCAAATCAATCACCGTTTAAACCTTGCTCTCACCGCAGGGCAGTTACAAACCCATGATACGGTTGAGAGCCTCGCCACCTTGCTGACAGAGCAAACTCAACTGCTCCATCATGCACCAGTAAAACTCTCATCAAATGGCAGTAACCGAAACCGTACACTCTTTATTGTGCATCCGATTGGCGGACACTTATTGAGCTATCAGGCATTAGCTAAAGAGCTCAACCAGATCACTTTGTATGGACTTGCCTACCCAGATCGGCACGATAAATCTGCGCCAAAAACCGACATTGTGGCTTTAGCCGCACACTATCTATCTATGATTCGCCACGTACAGCCAACTGGCCCTTACCATCTGGCAGGTTGGTCATTTGGGGGAGTAGTGGCTTTTGAAATGGCTCGACAACTCATGGAACAGGGCGAAGAGGTCAACCACTGCATCTTGATTGATAGTTATAAACCAAGCCAAAACCCAAATCAGCGATTAACCGAGGCGTCGATCCGCCAATACTTCTACGCGGATTGTATTGGCCGATTCCCGGCGCTGAAAGAGCATGTGATTTCGAACTTCGAATCAGAGACGCAATTTTGCGCAGAGCTTGCCAAGGCATTTTTAGAGACAGGATCAGGCTTATTAGACAGTGCAAGTTTTGCTGATTTGCTAGCAATCTATCAGCAAAACTTGCGTGCCATGCTCGACTATCAGCCACCTTATTTGGAGACGCTCCCCGTCACACTTTATAGCGCACAAAACCATTCACAGCTTGATTTTATGCGCTACCAACATCCTGAGATGGCAAAACGCCGCTGCCATGGTTGGAGTGATTGCTGTCATCCCATCATTCATCGCATGCAGGGAGATCACTACACCCTACTACAACAACCTCATGTAAAAACACTGGCGCACGAGATCTCTACTCTGCTCGGCCACCCTTCACATTCAATAAATTCGTTCCACCAACAAAACGTAAAAGAGCTAGAAAATGAAGAGTCGTAAGAAAGTCATTATCGTTGGGGCTAAATTTGGCGAACTGTACCTAAATGCCTTTATCGAATCTCATCCAGATCTCGAACTGGCAGGGATTCTGTCCCAAGGTAGCCTGCGTTCAAAGAATCTGGCCACTGCCTTTGGTATACCACTGTATGAAAAGGTGTCACAGTTGCCTCAGGATATTGCTATTGCCTGCGTGGTTGTTCGCGCCTCCGTTATCGGTGGGGGCGGTAACGTATTGGTCGAAGAGCTGCTCAAACGTCATATTCATGTTTTGCAAGAGCATCCCGTGTCGGCGAAAGAATTACAACGGCATCATGCGCTTGCAGAGCAATGTGGCGTCCAATACCGAGTCAATAGTTTCTATAGTTCGTCTCAAGCAGGGCAAACCATGATTTCAAGCGCACAGCAAGTCGCATTGCAGATGCGCCAGCCCGCCAGCTACGGCAATATTACGACAAGTCGGCAGTTGCTTTACTCAACATTGGATTTACTGCTGTTGGCATTAGGCCGCGATGGCAAAATTCAACCTATAAAATTAGGCAAACAACACCGTTTTGATCTGATTAGTCTTCAATCTCCTCACGGTGATTATCTGTTGCAGTTACAAAACTATCTGGACCCACAAGATCCAGATATGCACAGCCTCGCCATGCATCGTCTTATGTTAGGGTGGGAATCTGGCTATCTTTCGATGGTTGATAGCTATGGCCCGATACATTGGACACCAGCGCTTCATGCCGAAAAGCACCAGAATAACCAGCAAAGCCTGTATCAGGTCGTCAGCCTCGCTGAAGGAGACTATCTCAATCAACCGACTACGCAGACACTTTACGACCAACCTTGTCTCGTTAAAGACCTGTTTGAAGAATTCGGACCTGAAGGGGTATGCAACACTTTAGAGCAGTTTTGCCGTTTAATTGATGGGCAAGACACCGCGCCATTATTGCTGATCTGTCACCAACTCAAGGTTGCTCAACTGTGGGAAGACATTCTCACATTATGTGGACACCCCCAAGAAAGGACCATGACTCCACCACCACGAATTTCATTTCGATTCAATCGCGCAGTGACCAAAGAGGTGGAGATATGAATCAGGTGTTCAAAACACTTTATCAGAGTGGTGCCCAACCTCGTGAAATATGGATTATTTGTCCTTTTGCTGGAGGCAGTTTAAGTGCATTTAAAACATGGATGTCACTTGACTGCAATGCACTAGCAAAAGAAACGCTGGTACTGCTGGCCACTTACCCCGGCAGAGATCATCGAATGCGAGAGCACCCCCTTACGAGTATCGAAGCAATAGCAGAGGATGTTGCTGAGGGATTGAGGACTTGGATAGCGGATCAAACCTTCACTAAAGAGACTCGAATAATACTCTGTGGACATAGCATGGGGGCACAAGTGGCCTATGAAGTATGTCATCGATTTGAGAGCAGTTTTGGAGCCCTATCACCGATCAAAAATCTGATCCTTTCTGCCTGCCATGCCCCGCATTTAAGCAGTCGAAGACGATTGAGCCAACTCAATGATGATGACTTTATTGACCAACTGATCGCGATTGGCAGCGGCAGTCCGATACTCAAGCAGCACCCTGAACTACTCCCGCTGTTTCTACCCATGTTGAGAGCGGATTTTTTAGCCACAGAGTGCTACCACCAACAAGTTAACTACCACCAAAAAGTTACAGCATCGAAATGTCTACAGTACACCCCATGCACACTCGTGTTTGGCGAACATGACCCTGAAGCTTGGGAGTCCGAAGTCGCTGCATGGCAACCATGGTTGATGCCAATCGATGACAAACCAACACTGATAGCCATATCAGGCGACCACTTTTACATCACAGCAACCCCTGAACACTTTCTCAGCAAGATTAGCGAACCAACAGTAACAAGGTCGGAGCATCGACCAACAACCTTAATAAATTACTCTCACGTTTCTGGAGAACAACATGGCTAACATTCATACGGCATATTTACATTCTTTGGTATTGCAACATCAATGTCATCCACTCCAACTCGTTGCCGAACTGACCTCGGCCTCTTTCTGTCATGAATATCTGGTCTATGAGCATGAGAATGAATGGGCGATCGGCATCAATAAACGACTGCAATTAACCGTCAACCATAGAAGCGAAGTTTGTGACTTTGAAGGAAAGGTCGCACAGGTAAACCCTCATCATCTGTGTCAATATATTCATCGTGCAACCCAAACTCTGAGTGGAGAGGACTGGCGACTCTTCGGCCGCGCTGATTTTGAATTCAGTCGCTTCGCTCACGATTTACCACAACAAGAGTGTGAACATCCACTGCTGGAATTGTTTGTAGCCGAAACCGAATTACGCGTTACGACCACTCACGTTATCGTTCGTACCTTTGAAAGCTCACTACTTGCGCAAATTCAAGCCATCATTACTCGAGTATCACACTTACCGTCGCCATTGCCTCTGCAAAGTAAATCCTGCTCTCAACAGGATATTGTTGGTGGCCTTGAAGTGAAACATCACTATCAGCAGGCGGTCGATTTAGCGGTCAATGAAATCAAGACCAACCAATACAAGAAAGTGATTTTGTCCCGGCCAGCAATACTGCCCTTCAATATCGACATAACCAAAAGCTTTATTAACGGTAGAATGAACAACACACCTGCTCGCTCTTTCATGCTCAAGCTCAATAACGTGCAAGCATTTGGTTTTTCACCAGAAACTGTCTTAGAAGTCGATGAGCGAGGGACCTTGAGCACCCAACCGTTGGCCGGAACACGCTTATTGCCACAAGATAAAACCGATGCAGCAAGGCTAAAGAACGAACTGCTTAACGATCCTAAAGAAATTGCCGAACATGCCGCTTCCGTCAAGCTAGCTATCGAAGAGCTCGAACAGGTTTGTGATCCCTCAAGCGTCCATGTGTCCGAATTTATGACCGTATCAGAAAGAGGTAGCGTGCAACATTTAGCATCACGAGTAAAAGGTCAGCTCGCCACAGACAAATCCGCATGGGATGCATTCCGAGTCCTCTTTCCTTCCATCACTGCCTCTGGCATTCCTAAACGTGAGGCGATTGCCGCGATTGCTCGTTTTGAGAAACAACCCAGAAAACTGTACAGCGGTAGCGTATTCATTACAGACCGCAATGGATTTTTCGATGCGGCTTTGGTGTTAAGGGCGGGATACAAAACGGGTTCTGTTTCTCGGCTTCAAGCCGGAGCTGGCATTATCAGTTTGTCTAATCCTCAGCGAGAATGGGAAGAAACTTGTGAAAAAATGGCCTGTGTACTCAATCATTTAGTCCTTGAAACCAGCGATGCACAGAACCCATCTTCCTTAATCAGTGAGGCAGTCGCATGAAAAACCAGCCAATGACAGCAGATTTACTCCGAGGCTTTATCGGCTACCAAACCACACAAGCGATGCGTTATCAGCAAGCAGGACTTTGGGAAGACGCACCGCTTTGGTGCCTATTAACTCAAGGTGTTGAACAATACGGTGAGCAGATTGCCGTGTTAGATGAGCATCATCAGCTAACTTATCAAGCACTGTTAAACGCTGCGGATGGTATCGCGCATCGTTTGATAACCGATGGAATGCAAGTGGGTGAGCGCGTGGTAATCCAACTCTCAAATACTTGCCGTTTGCCAATCGCTCTTTTTGCCACTCTACGAGCTGGTTTAGTACCTATTTTGGCGCTGCCTGCTCATGGGCTTTCTGAAATCAAACATTTGGCTCAGCTCGGCGATGCCAAAGCGTATATTAGTGAAGAAATTCAAGGTGCGACGTTAGCAAATAACTTAATAGCCAACTGCCAAGGCTTACAGCAGGTTTATCTGTTTGGTGAGCACGGTAACCACCATTCTCTTAATAATATTCAGCTTCACTCACCACTGATAGCTCCTACCATAAATCCAGACCACCCTGCCCTATTTCTGGTATCTGGTGGCACGACAGGACTACCCAAGCTTATCCCTCGCACCCACAACGATTACCTGTTCAATATTCGTTGTTGCTGTCAGGCAAGTGAGATAAATGAGCGGGATGTTTATCTTGCCGTGCTGCCAGCTGCACACAATTTCACACTCGGCTGCCCGGGCTTTTTAGGGGTGCTCGCCAAAGGTGGAAAGGTCGTGTTTACCCAACACGCGGGGCCAGACCACTGTTTTGAGTTAATTGAACAGCACCAAATCAGCGCCACCGCTTTGGTGCCATCCTTAGCTCAATTATGGACAGAAGCCACACAATGGGAAGAAAGCGATCTTTCAAGCCTACGCTTGATACAAGTTGGAGGCTCGAAGCTGGCCTACACTGATGCTTTAGCCATTCAAAAAGCCTTCCCCAATACCCTACAACAAGTGTTTGGTATGGCAGAAGGCCTTATCTGTTGCACTCGCTTGGGTGATCATCCTGAAATTATTGCGTCTCGACAAGGTCGTCCAGTCTGTGCACTCGATGAAATTCGAGTGGTCGACCCTCAAGGTTATCCCGTTGGTGAGGGAGAAGAAGGCGAATTGCTGACGCGAGGTCCCTACACTTTACGTGGTTACTACCGAGCGGATGAACACAATCAGAGAGCTTTCACTCTGGACGGTTTTTACTGTAGTGGTGATAAAGTGCGCATGGATAGTGACCTATATCTCACCGTGACCGGACGGATCAAAGATGTGGTCAATCGAGCTGGGGAATGCATTGCTACGGATGAAATTGAAGAGCATTTATTAGCTCACCCTCAGATAGCCCAGGTCGCAGTGGTTGCAGTACCCGACTCTTATTTAGGCGAGCGGATCGGTGTCGCACTCATCTCCAAAGACTCAACATTGACATTACAAGCACTTCGTCAGTTCTTAAAAGAGCGCAATCTCGCCTCATTTAAGCTTCCTGATGAACTACATATAGTCAGCCATCTGCCCAAAACCGCCGTCGGAAAAATAGATAAAAAAGCGATTTTAGGCCCCAATGGGACACCTTGGATGTTGGAGATTCAGACTGATTATAGCCTTGCTACTTGAAGCCCTAGTCATGGGGTAAAGAGCCATCTCACATTCAAGAATCCGAAACCGAGACCACGGTTTCGGATTTTGATTCACATGCGATCAAATAGCATTTTGCTGTGGATTAACTTGAGCCTCGTCATAACTCAGATGACTCTCAATCCAGGGCGGAGAGCGCGTTGGTTCACGCTCTTCTGCCTTCATGGTTTTATAAAGACCAATCATATATAGGATAAGAATCACAGAGAATGGGAGCCCTGCAAGTACTACCACCGTCTGCATTGCAGCAAAATTGCCGGCAAAGAGTAAACCGATAGTTACAACGGTGATCGCGGACGACCAAAAGATACGCAGCCAATGTGGAGCATCTTGATCTAAATCTCCCCCACGACGAGAAAGATTCGCAAGCATCACTGTACCTGAATCTGCAGGTGTCAAGAAAAGTACGAATCCGACAAAAACCGACATCCCAATAACGATTTTCGCCCATGGATAAAATTCTAACAGTAGATAAATCGACATAGAGGGTTGCTCGATGGCTGCTTGAGCAAGCGCTGTTGCATTGTGATTGAGCACCAAATCCATTGCGCTATTACCAAATACAGAGAGCCACATCAGAGTAAAGGCAAGTGGTATGAACAAGACACCAAACACTAGCTCACGTATCGTTCGACCCCGAGAGATTCGCGCAATAAACATACCAACAAATGGTGCCCACGATATCCACCATCCCCAATAAAAAAGCGTCCATAAGCCAAGCCATTCTGCATTGTTGCCTGAAGCTGAATCTGTATAGACGTAGAGATCAAATGTCTTCAAAATTAAGCCATTCGCATAATCTCCAAGATTTTGCACAAAACGATTGAGGAGTTCGAGGGTCGGCCCACAAAATAAAACGAATAAAAGTAGTGCACTGAATAGCAAGATATTAAGGTTTGAAAGACGTCGGATCCCCTTATCGACTCCTGAAATAGCGGCCAGCGTGGCCACTAAACTCATCACCAATAAGACAATCAGCAATGTACTTCGTGAGTGAGGAATATCCAGAAGATACTCTAATCCAGAGGTGACTTGTAACGCCCCGATTCCTAGATTGGTTACTAGACCGACCAAGGTAACAAAAATCCCAAAACAATCGACGGCATGACCAGCCATTCCTTGTATACGCCTTTTCCCCAAAAGCGGTAGTAATGCCGAACGAAGAGCCAAAGGCTGCTGATGACGATAAGCAAAATACCCCACGGCCAAACCAACTAAAGCATAAATCGCCCAGCCATGAATCCCCCAATGGAGGAAGATTAATTGTATGGCTTGCCGGGCAGCCTGCGCAGAACCTGCGACGCCTTCAGGCGGATGATAAAGATGATTTATCGGTTCAGACGCTGCAAAATACAGTAATGAAATGCCAATTCCTGATGAAAACAGCATGCCAGCCCATGCCGCGTAACTAAAATCTGGCTGTTCATGATCTGCACCCAGTTTTAATTGGCCAAATCGAGAAAAGGCAATCCAGCAAACAAAGAAAAGATAAGCGCCGATGGCCAGCATGTAGTACCAACCAAAAGTATGAGATAGCCAGGTTTGGACTTGACCGAGCCATTTGCCTGCCTCATCCGGGAAGCTAACCAATATAGCCGTTAACAATAAAATAAGAGATGTGGAACCATAAAAGACGATCGGATTTACCCTCGATCCAACGGGTTTAGCTATTTTCAACGGTGCTGTTGTCATGCACATGTTGTCCCTATGCAATAAATTCTTATTCATCCCGCACACCACTCTATAACGGCATCGTGAATGCGCTTTACAGTGGGGCCAAGTAGCCCCTTCGCTTGGCTCAGACTAATTTTACCAATTTCAGCAATGCATATTTTCCACCCCTAATCCACCTCAAATGTTAACTTTGTTTATTTTTTGTTATAGCATATTACACTTATGTTAATTGAACGTTCAATTAAAAAAGAGTATTGATTTCATATACTGTATTCGGTGCTCGTTCGAAGAATGAGCTTGTTATCGGAGGGAAAATGCCAAAAGTCGGAATGCAACCCGTTCGTCGAGCGCAATTGATTCACGCCACGTTAATAGCCATTGATCAGGTGGGTATAAATGAAGCAAGCATCGCACTTATCGCCCGCTTAGCTGGGGTTTCTACTGGCATCATCAGCCATTATTTCCAAGATAAAAATGGTCTATTAGAAGCCACTATGCGCCACTTAATGTCAGCACTCAGATCGGCAGTTAAGCAGCGACAGCAAGCATTAAATAATGATTCGGCCCATGAACACATAAAAGCCATTATTGAAGGAAACTTCGATACTACACAGGTTAACGAGGCCGCAATGAAGACATGGTTGGCTTTCTGGGCATGCAGCATGCATCACCCCGCGTTACGGCGACTACAAATCATTAATGATCGCCGCCTCTATTCGAACTTGTGTTACCAATTTCGCAGAGTTTTACCTGCTGCTAGTGCAAAAACCTCAGCCCGTGGTCTTGCTGCTCTGATTGATGGTTTATGGCTTCGCGGTGCCCTCAGTGGAACTCAATTCGATACCAAACAAGCACTATTAATCGCTAACAACTATTTACAACAACAATTCGCTAATCCAACGATTAGCCCATTAAATCACCACTAGTAAAAAAGGATTTACACCATGGCTTTATTTCCTGAACAACCACTTTATATTGGTGGTCGTTATGTACAGGCAAGCAACACAAACCTGTTCGACACCGTCAATCCAGCCAATGGCGAGGTCTTAGCTAAGGTACAACAAGCCTCTCAGGAGGACGTTGAGCGAGCAGTACAAAGTGCAGCGCAAGGCCAGAAAATTTGGGCCGCAATGAGCCCAATGGAACGCTCTCGTATTTTACGTCGAGCTGTTGACCTACTTCGTGAAAGAAATGAGCCACTGGCAAACCTAGAAACACTGGATACGGGCAAACCACTGTCTGAAACTCTTACCGTTGATATCGTCACTGGTGCCGATGTCTTGGAATATTATGCAGGCTTGATTCCTGCCATCGAAGGTGAGCAAATCCCATTACGCAACAGCAGTTTTGTCTATACCCGTAGAGAGCCATTAGGCATCGTAGCGGGTATCGGCGCATGGAATTATCCCATCCAAATTGCTTTGTGGAAATCAGCCCCCGCTTTAGCGGCTGGTAATGCCATGATCTTCAAACCAAGTGAAGTCACCCCACTGAGTGTTTTTAAATTAGCAGAAATATATACAGAAGCGGGTTTACCTGACGGCGTGTTTAACGTGTTAACCGGTTATGGTCATGAGGTTGGCCATTGGCTTACTGAACATCCCGCTATAGAAAAAATATCATTCACT
>NZ_WPDC01000058.1:0-20960 GCF_035615595.1 Vibrio sp. R-1
TGACTGGGCAAACGGCCCAACGGGGTAAATTGGCTCGCTTCTGTCACCATCAAACGCACTTTATCACCCACGGTGACATTCAAACTGCGCGCAAGAAGATGCCCAAGAAAGAGTTGATACTCGCCCGCTTGCAAAGCCGTTACCCGACCTGCAATCAGGTGTTGCTCAATCGGATCATTTTGTTGTGGCTCGATACCAATCAGCAACCCCGCGGCCAATTGCGAGGCACTTTGCACCACAGCTTCACTGCGCACTAACGGCTCAGGTGGGCGCTGAGTCGATAATGCCGTGACAAAATCTGGGGGCGTTGCGCTGAGGGTGGTTTTGCCTGCGTCTTCACTAACGACCGCTTGAGGTAACACCCCAAGAATGCGTGACTTAAGCTGCGCCTCAAAACCGTTCATCACCGATAAAACAGTAACTAGCGACATCACACCGATCGTGATCCCCGCCGTCGACATATAAGAGACAAAGCGGCTAAAACGATCCCCTGAGCGGCCGCGCAAATAGCGCAAACCAATAAAAGCCGAAATCGGATGAAACATAAATCCAACCATAGGAAGAGAATGGCGTTAATGTAGCGAGAATCCCTGCGCGGTTGTAGTTTTTCTTTATCAAATCTGTGTAAGAGAACGTTTATTTCACACCGATAACAAGGACATACCTTGATTAGTTACTGCTTATGACGATAATCAACACAGATGTGAGAAGGAACCCTCTATGAATGACCAAGAATTCTTTACTGTTCACCACGCGCTAACCATCAATGTGGAGCCGTTGGCGGAGCATTTCACCCTACCTTCTCATGAGATTTTTGAAGCGGAGATACCCGCGCCATTTGTGGTCGCCAGCGAATTTAGCCAGTTGGAACAACTCAGTGATAGCGCACGCATGGAGCTGAAAAACAGCGACTTTAAAAGTGTATTGCAACTGCTTGAAGCGCAAAATGCCAAACTCAATCTACTGCTGACTTTTATGCTGTCGCAGCAAGATGATCCTCAATCACGCAGTGCGACCACTCGTTTTGGTGCCAGTCAACTGACCTATTTGGCCAAATCACCACTGCAGATTGGACAAAAAGTGCGGGTAAAACTGTTTTTGGAATACCCCGCCGCCGCGATTTATTGCTACGCCAGTGTGATGCAATGCCAGCAAGAGCCTGAGCACACCTTAGTGACTCTCAAGTATGACCTGCTGCGCGATGTGGATCAGGATTTGCTGATCAAAGCCGCTCTCTACCAACAGCAGCGCCTGCTGCGTCAACGCTCACTAGACCGAGAAAAACCTCAAGCGTGACTATGACTACACACTCTTTACTCTCTCTGTTTTCGGCGCAAGGTGCCGGAGACAAAAAAGCCATCGGTAATTTACACGGCGCAAGTTTAGCGCTGGCCATTGCGGAACTCGCCAATGCTCATACGAGCCATACTTTGCTCGCCGTGCCCGATCCACAAACCGCGCTCAAATTGCTACACGAAGTGGAACAGTTTAGCCACAGCGAAGTGGCGCTCTTCCCCGATTGGGAAACGCTGCCCTACGATAATTTTTCACCCCATCAGGACATCATTTCTGATCGTATTTCGCGTTTGTATCAGCTCCCAAGCTTAACGCGCGGTATCACGATTGTCCCCGTCAGTACCTTGCTTCAGCGCCAGTCACCACGTGACTTTTTGTTGCAGCACACCTTAATCGTTAAACGTGGCGATCACTTTTCACTGGATAAACTGCGCTTGCAGTTAGAAAACAGCGGCTATCGCCATGTCGATCAGGTCTTTGGCCCCGGTGAATACGCCAGTCGCGGTTCGATTCTTGATCTCTTCCCGATGGGCAGTAGCGACCCATTCCGGATCGATTTCTTTGATGATGAAATCGACACCATTCGCACCTTTGATCCAGACAATCAGCGCTCAATCGCTGAAATGGATGAAATTCGCCTGCTGCCCGCCCATGAGTTTCCGACGACTGCCGCGGCGATCGAAGAGTTTCGTAACCGCTGGCGACAGCGTTTTGAAGCGCGCCGCGAGCCGGAATCGGTTTACAGCCAAGTCTCTAAAGGCACTTGGCCCGCAGGGATTGAGTATTGGCAGCCACTCTTTTTTGAGCACAGCGAGACCCTGTTTGATTACCTGCCCGCCAACAGCCAGCTTTTGGTGGTGGGCGAGCTGGAAAAAGCCATCGACCAGTTCTTGACCGATGTCGATTATCGCTACGACCAACGCAATATCGACCCACTGCGCCCACTGCTGCCGCCCAATGAGTTGTGGCTGCGTAAAGATGAGCTATTTGCCCACTTTAAAACTCTGCCGCAAGTCCAACTGACAAGCTCACCTATCGAGCTGCGTGCCGGTCGAATGAATGCGCAAGTTCAACCACTACCCGTATTGGCCGTTGAACATCAAAACAAAGAGCCTTTGGTGGCACTGCGCCAATTTAGCGAACAATTTACCGGCAAAATCATTTTCTCAGTCGAGTCGGAAGGTCGCCGTGAAGCGCTACTGGAGTTGTTACAGCGCATTAAATTGCGCCCGCAAAGTCAAAATGATTTCAGTCTTGCGTGCCAACAAACGGAAAAATACTCACTGATGCTCGGCTCAGCAGAGCGCGGATTTATCTATGGTGATAATCAAGTTGCCTTGATTTGTGAGAGCGATTTACTGGGCGATCGGGTGATTCAACGTCGCCGCAAAAAAGATCGCAAAAACGTCACCAACAGTGATGCGGTGATCCGCAACCTTGCCGAGCTCAAACCGGGGCAACCCGTTGTCCATATTGATCATGGTATCGGCCGCTACTTAGGCTTACAAACTCTTGAAGCGGGTGGCATGGTCAGCGAATACGTGATGCTGGAGTACCAAAACGAAGCCAAGCTGTATGTACCGGTTTCGTCACTGAACCTGATCAGCCGCTACTCCGGTGGCGCAGAAGAAGCCGCCCAATTGCATAAATTAGGGGGTGAAGCGTGGGTCAAAGCGCGCCGCAAAGCGGCGGAAAAAGTGCGCGATGTCGCGGCAGAACTTTTGGATGTGTATGCCAAGCGCGAAATCAAACCGGGCTTTAAATTCCATCTCGACCGTGAACAATACGCGACCTTCAAAGCCACCTTCCCGTTTGAAGAAACCGATGACCAAGCGATGGCGATCAACGCCGTGCTATCCGACATGTGTCAAGCCAAAGCCATGGATCGTTTGGTGTGTGGTGACGTAGGCTTTGGTAAAACCGAAGTAGCAATGCGCGCCGCGTTTGTCGCGACCGATAATGGCAAGCAAGTCGCCGTGTTAGTCCCAACAACTCTACTGGCCCAGCAGCATTTTGAAAACTTCCGCGACCGCTTTGCTAACTTGCCGATCCGCGTCGAAGTGCTCTCCCGCTTTAAATCAGCCAAAGAGCAAAAACAAATCCTACAAGATGTAGCGGACGGCAAAGTCGATATTCTGGTCGGTACTCATAAGTTGCTCTCTAGCGAAATTCGTTTTGCGGATCTTGGCTTGCTGATTGTTGACGAAGAACACCGTTTCGGGGTGCGCCAAAAAGAAAAAGTCAAAGCGATGCGTGCCGATGTGGATATTCTGACTCTCACTGCCACGCCAATCCCACGTACACTCAACATGGCCATGAGTGGTATGCGTGACCTGTCGATTATTGCCACCCCTCCAGCGCGCCGTTTAGCCATCAAAACCTTTGTTCGTCAAAGTGAAGATAGTGTGATCCGTGAAGCGGTACTGCGTGAAATTATGCGCGGTGGTCAGGTGTACTTTCTGCATAATCAGGTTGAAACCATCGATAAAGTGGCCGCAGATTTAGAAAAACTGGTGCCTGAAGCGCGGATTACCGTCGCTCACGGGCAGATGCGTGAACGTGAGCTGGAAAAAGTGATGAACGATTTCTACCACCAGCGTTTCAATTTGCTGGTGTGTACCACGATCATCGAAACCGGTATCGACGTTCCGACCGCGAATACCATCATCATGGATCGCGCAGACAGCTTAGGTTTAGCCCAGTTGCACCAGTTACGTGGCCGCGTCGGTCGTTCGCATCACCAAGCCTATGCTTACCTGTTAACGCCACCGCCTAAAGCGATTACCAAAGATGCGGTCAAACGCCTAGAGGCGATTGCCTCTTTAGAAGATTTGGGGGCCGGCTTTACTCTCGCCACGCACGACCTAGAAATTCGCGGGGCCGGTGAATTGTTAGGCGAAGAGCAAAGTGGCCAGATTCAGTCGGTCGGTTTTACTCTGTATATGGAAATGCTCGAACAAGCGGTCGAAGCCCTAAAATCAGGCAAAGAACCTGCGCTGGATGATTTACTGCGTGAGCAGACCGAAGTCGAAATGCGCCTACCAGCCTTGCTGCCGGAAGAGTACATCCCCGATATCAATACGCGGTTATCCATGTACAAACAGATCGCCAGCGTAGCGAGTGAAGACGAATTGGCTGAACTCAAAGTCGAATTGATTGATCGCTTTGGTAAATTACCGGACGCCGCGTTAAACTTACTCGCCATTGCTGAACTGAAACTCAATGCTATGCGCCTAAAAGTGCGTAAAATTGAGGCGCATGAGCGTGGCGGATACGTAGAGTTCTATCCCAATGCTGACATTAACCCGGTGTTTTTGGTTAAACTGCTGCAATCGCAACCAAAGTTACTGGCGATGGATGGACCAACCAAATTGAAATTTACCTTGCCTTTGGTTGAACGCAGCGCGCGCATTCAATTTGTCGCTGACATGTTGAAGAATTTCCAGCAAAATGTACTACCTGCTCGGTAAGATTCTCAAATTGATAGGACAGGTAAGCGGCAAATCATTACGCCTTTAATCGCGAGATAACACTAAGATTAGGGCGAATGAACTAAGCCAATCCCTTCGCGGGATTCATTCGCAAGGGATATAGCACAAATCACCAGTAATGACCCAGTGTGAAACACTGAACGATGGAGTGACAATGAAAAGATTGATCCCACTGCTGCTGTTGCTGATTGCAATGCCCAGCATGGCGGCTCGGCAGTTTGATATTGAAGTGATCATTTTTAAACGAGCAGTAGATGCGGAAAAAGTGAGTGAGTCTTGGCCTAACAGCTTACCTGCCATCAATGTTGATCGCGCAGGCAGTTTTGCCGATGTTAGCTTTCGCCAAAGTAAAGGCGTAACACTATTGCCAAGCTCCGCTTATCAACTCAATAGTGAAGCGCAGAAATTACGCAACCACGCAGGCTTCAATGTGTTACTGCATACCGCTTGGCGTCAAAATGATCAGGGTCGCCAATCCGCTCCTGTATTCCATATTCAAGCAGGTCGAGATTTTTCTGGGCAGTTTCAAGCCAATGGAAGCCCAGTTGGCAGCACAGTCACCGCCCCCGTAGATGGTGTCAGTGAAATGAGCATCGCCAACCCGCTGTATGAACTTGATGGCACTTTACAAATTTACGTTCAGCACTTTTTGTTTGCTGAAGCCGTGCTGGATTTGAAAAAGCCCTCGGTACGCGAAGTCGTATTGCAAGACTCGCCTTTAGAATTGGGCACTAATGAAGAACAAGGCGCAACGGTACAAGCTGGCATGCTTGAATCGGTCTCACCTAAAGTTCAGGAAGAAACCTTCCTGAAAAGTTACCGTCTCGATCAGAAACGCCGTATGCGCAGTGGTGAAACCCACTATCTGGATCACCCTCTCATGGGCGTGATCATTCAAGTCCGCCGCGTTGCTGAGTAAGACTCGATCGTGAGTTTGAATACGCGGTTTAAGCGGATTCAAACTCACCCCCTTCTAGAGATCAGAGTTGTTAGTGCTACCTCCCGTCTGTTTCAAAAATGATTCACTCTCTCACATTTAATGAGTGGATTTGTCTATCAAACAAGAACTCATGTTTATAAGCCTTTGAGTGGGTTGAACCTTCTAGTAGTTGCCACTGATAATCTTATCGCTCTCAGCATTTCGTTATTGATGCCACCATCTCTTCCACGTATTTGCGCATCAATCTAACGAGAGAGTAAGGAAACTCATTATACAACCCACTCGAACTGTCAAGAGAGATGAAGGTCAAGCCATGAAACAGACAAAAACGTTGACCGCGATAAGCGTTCTCGCGTTGAGCCATTTAATGACTCAAAGCACCGCATTCGCGTCAAGCAGCAGTGATATACAGACCAAACTAAAATGGTCATGGTCTACGAGTACTTTTCACCCAGAGTCCAACCAAGTGATGGCCGCGCCAATTGTCGTACAACTCAACGACGATAATGGCGATGGCAAAATTGATGAGAAAGATGTGGCTGACATTATTGTGGTCACCTTTGAAGGTAATAAGTACGCGAATGGTGGTTATATCCGCGCCCTGAGCGGTGTGGATGGCTCCGAGTTGTGGAGTTATAGCAACGGTGGAGTGATTGCCGATGCTCGTTATCCAGTCGCCGCAGCCGATCTGGATGGGGATGGTAAGATTGAAATCGTATCAACCAGCACATTAACCCCCTACATCAATATCTTAGACAACCAAGGCAACATCAAAAAGCAACTGCTGAAATCTGCTTCAGGCTGGCGTTCTGTGGGTGATATTGCACTGGCAGACATTAATGGCGATGGCAACATTGAAATTCTGGCTGCCGATGGTGTTTATAGCTACGAATCAGGCTTGCTCTTTAGTCATGATTGGGCACCAAGTTCGATTGCGTTTGATAGCAATGGCGATGGCCAACGTGAAGTCTTTGCCAACGGTACACTCTATCAAAACAACGGTGCTTACCTATGGCAATACCAAGCCAATGACACCGTTTGGTTCTCTTCCGTTGCAAACCTTGATGGCGATGATAAGCCTGAACTGGTCGTGTCGGTTCCAGCGTCTTTGAGCACACCCGAGAACAGTGAAATCGCTGTGCTTGAGCATGATGGCTCAGTGAAATGGCGAGTCAACAACCTATCTAACCCAGGTGGTAGCGTACAAGCCGTCTCCAGTTTTCTGGGTAAACCAAGCTCCAGTGCAACCACTGTTGATGCTCAGTCTGCCGTTTATGGCTACACTCACTGGGCACATCAGCAACGTGTTCTCGCAGAAAATCATCAGTTAGCAATTCGTTCTGGTGCTGTAGTCGATGCAATTGGTGCTAATAGCCAAAACATGATCGGCGGCAGCGGTGGCTCACTCAGCACAATTGATACCAGTAAAGTCCGCGCCATTGATGTGACTTACGGTAAAAACAAATACACCTGGAAGTATGGTGTCCTCGAGATGAGTTTTACTCTCGATAACGGCGCAAAAGTCACTGTGGGATCAAAAGATTCTGCGTTTACTTATCTAGGATTAGAGTGGAAAACTAAAACGGTTCCTTATCTAGGTCTTGAGTGGCGTACCAAAACCGTCTCTTACTGGTTCTTTGGCTGGCATACTAAACAAGTGGCTTATTTAGCGCCAGTATGGAAAGAGAAAACCATCCCTTATGCCGTTCCTGTGACACTGTCGAAATCGACCACAGTACGCTATGACATTCCACAAGGCTCACAGCTCTTGGGTATGAATGTATGGAGTAAAGAGAAACACCTCTTTAAACACAAACAGCAAGTCAATGCGGTGCAGTTCCTAGTTGGTAAAGTGACTGCTGACCAATCACACATGGGCATTGTGTACGCGGGTTACTACGCGGTTGACATGTACGATGCGCAAGGCAACAAAGTGTGGTCTGTGGCTAACGATGACCTGAACAGCGGCAAAATTGGTGTCTCCGCTTACGACTTTACCGGTGATGGTATTGATGAAGTGTTGGTTCAAGATCGTTTGAGAATGCGTATTCTCGATGGCAAAACGGGCCGTGTGATGGGCATTATTGCGAACTCTTCTGGCACCTTGTGGGAATACCCAGTCGTGGCAGACTTAGAAGGCAACAATAACGCTTCACTGATCATGGTTGCCAATGACTACGATCGCGAAAGCCAAGTCAACCACGGTGTGTTTGTGTATGAGTCCGCCGACCCAAGCAAACCTTGGCGAAATGCGACTCGTATCTGGAACCAGTACGCGTTTAATTTCTCAGATATTAACGCCAACGGTACTATCCCAACGGATGCACAACCAAGCTGGTTAACCCACAACAGCTTCCGTTCAGCGACCATTCGCGTTCCGCTGAAGTAAAGATACTCCTGCCAGCCGCTCCATCCGGAGCGGCTTTTTTGTTATTAGTCTCAAACAAACCATTAAACGTACAAATAGAACACAACCAGATGGCCACTTTGGGCTCTTCCTGTCTCAATCAAGGCTCACCTTCTCACATGTAAAACCATTAAATATCATGAAGATAAGAACGTCATCATTTGACATAGTCGCAGGATTGAATAGCAATCATCACCACATAGATAATCTCTAGGCTTTTGGTGTATTTCCTGTGTTGTCATTCCTTATTGACCTTCTTTACCCATCTTCAATGCAAAGTAAGAGTGATACTACGGTGAATACAAAGACATTAACGAATAAGCCATAAGGTAACACTATGAAACTTCATCTCCCCATGTACGCGCTTGGTTCGCTTCTTCTGGCTCAAGCTCCAGCATTTGCGCACAATGAAATCCAAACCAAACTAAAATGGTCATGGTCTACGAGTACTTTTCACCCAGAGTCCAACCAAGTCATGGTCGCACCTATCGTGGTGCAGCTCAACGACGATAACGGCGATGGAAAAATCGACGAAAATGATGTGGCGGATATCATAGTCGTCACCTTTGAAGGTAATCAATATACTCAAGGTGGCTATATTCGCACTCTTAGTGGAGTGGATGGTTCCGAGTTGTGGAGTTATAGCAACGGTGGAGTGATTGCCGATGCTCGTTATCCAGTCGCCGCAGCCGATCTGGATGGGGATGGTAAGATTGAAATCGTATCAACCAGCACATTAACCCCCTACATCAATATCTTAGACAACCACGGAAACATCAAGAAACAGATCCTCAAGTCGGCTTCAGGCTGGCGTTCTGTGGGTGCAATAACTCTCGCTGATATTACTGGCAATGGTCAACTTGAAATTCTTTCTGCCGATGGCGTTTATAGCTATGACTCTGGATTATTATTTAGCCATGATTGGACACCCGGTTCGATTGCTTTTGACAGCAATGACAATGGCCAACGTGAAGTGTTCGCTGACGGCACTTTGTACCAAAACAACGGCAATTATTTATGGCAATATCAAGCCAATGATACCGTCTGGTTCTCATCTGTGGCTAACCTTGATGGGGATAATAAACCTGAGCTTATAATTTCAGTTCCAGCTTCATTAAGTACGCCAGAGAATAGTGAAATTGCCGTTCTTGAACATGACGGTACGATAAAATGGCAAGTAAATAACATGTCCAACCCAGGAGGAAGCGTACAAGCTGTTTCCAGTTTTCTGGGGAAACCGAGCATAAATTCAATAATCGTTGATACTAAATCTTATGCATATGGCTACACCGATTGCGCCTATCTACGACAAATCATAGCTGGAAACGATCGATTGTTAGCAATCCGCTCTGGCGCTGTAGTTGACGCGATTGGTACCAATAGCCAAAACATGATTGGTGGAAGTGGCGGTTCTCTAAGCACAATCGATACCAGTAAAGTCCGTGCGGTAGAGGTGACTTATGGTAAAAATAAATACACTTGGGCCTATGGTATTCTTGAGATGACGTTCACGCTTGATGATGGCTCTAAAGTTACTACTGGCTCAAAAGACTCTGCTTTTAACTTCTTTGGCATCAGAAAATCAACCACGACACATTACGTTATTCCAAAAGGGTCGCAACTCTTAGGGATGAATGTGTGGAGTAAAGAGAAAGATCTTCACAAGCACAAACAGCAAGTCAATGCAGTTCAGTTCCTAGTTGGTAAAGTGACTGCTGACCAATCACACATGGGCATTGTGTACGCGGGTTACTACGCGGTTGACATGTACGATGCGCAAGGCAACAAAGTGTGGTCTGTGGCTAACGATGACCTGAACAGCGGCAAAATTGGTGTCTCCGCTTACGACTTTACCGGTGATGGTATTGATGAAGTGTTGGTTCAAGATCGTTTGAGAATGCGTATTCTCGATGGCAAAACGGGCCGTGTGATGGGCATTATTGCGAACTCTTCTGGCACCTTGTGGGAATACCCAGTCGTGGCAGACTTAGAAGGCAACAATAACGCTTCACTGATCATGGTTGCCAATGACTACGATCGCGAAAGCCAAGTCAACCACGGTGTGTTTGTGTATGAGTCCGCCGACCCAAGCAAACCTTGGCGAAATGCGACTCGTATCTGGAACCAGTACGCGTTTAATTTCTCAGATATTAACGCCAACGGTACTATCCCAACGGATGCACAACCAAGCTGGTTAACCCACAACAGCTTCCGTTCAGCGACCATTCGCGTTCCGTTGAAGTAAAGATACTTCTGCCAGCCGCTCCATCCGGAGCGGCTTTTTTATCGCTATGCTCACACCTTCTTCCACTCTTACGCCACAAAACCACTGATTTTCCACAAATCTTACTTCGTTGCTTATAATCAAGAGACGAGTGCATCGGATGATACCTTTCCTACTTGAAGCGCTGTGGTATTGGCTAGGTTCATTCCCCCAATCATAGAACTTTCTATGTTCATGGGGATGCTCCCACTTGCCTCCTAACTCCAAGTCGTTTGGGTATACATAAAAAGATAAAGGGATAAACCATGACTCCGGATTTTCAAATCGTCACTCAGCGCTTGCAGCTTCGCCTCATCACTGCCGATGAAGCTGAAGAGTTGGTACAGTGTATTCGTCAGTCACAAACGCTTCATCAATGGGTGGATTGGTGTCATGCGTTGTTTAGCCAGCAAGAAGCAGAGCAGTTTATTCAAGCCACACGACTTAATTGGGTTAAAGCCGAAGCTTATGGATTTGGCGTATTTGAACGACAAACGCAAACCTTAGTCGGGATGGTGGCGATTAATGAGTTTTACCATACTTTCAATATGGCCAGTCTGGGGTATTGGATTGGGGATCGTTATCAAAGACAAGGCTATGGTAAGGAAGCACTCACTGCGCTGATTTTATTCTGTTTTGAGCGTTTGGAATTAACACGTTTGGAGATCGTTTGTGATCCGGAAAATGTACCCAGTCAGGCATTAGCGCTGCGCTGTGGCGCCAATCGAGAGCAGTTAGCACCCAACCGCTTTTTGTATGCTGGCGAGCCGAAAGCCGGCATTGTGTTCTCTTTAATTCCATAGCCTGTCTATGTTGATAGACATACACTGACTGACCGCCTAACGGCCCCCCTTTCGTTTTGGGATAGATAAAAATCAAGCGGCTACGAGTGCCGCTTGATTCTATCTAACATGATTAGTGTAGCTTGAGGTTTGGACGCAGAACGCGGTTAATACGCCCCACCAACATCATCAAACCGGTTTTAATCATGCCGTGCAGCGCCATTTGGTGCATACGGTATAAAGAGATGTACACCACGCGAGCAATACGCCCTTCGACCATCATAGAGCCACGAGTTAAGTTACCCATTAGGCTACCGACCGTTGAGAAACGGCTGAGGGAAACCAGTGAGCCATGATCTTTATAAACGTAAGCTTTGAGCTCGCGGCCATACATTTTGGCCACAATATTACGAAATGCCAGTGAAGCCATTTGGTGCGCCGCCTGTGCGCGAGGTGGTACAAATTTGCCATCCGCCTGTGTGCACTGGGCTAAGTCGCCAATGACAAAGATGTCATCATCACGTGTGGTTTGTAGTGTGCCTTTCACGACCAATTGGTTAATCCGGTTCGTTTCAAGGCCTGCGATGTCTTTCATGAAATCAGGTGCCTTAATCCCTGCCGCCCAAACCATGATGTGCGCAGAAATCTTTTCGCCATCTTTGGTCGTCAGGCCATCTTTCTCCGCTTTGGTCACCATGGTCATCGTGCGTACATTCACGCCTAACTTGGTCAGCTCTTGATGTGCTGCCGCCGAAATGCGTGGTGGCAGTGCTGGCAAAATACGCTCACCCGCTTCAATCAAGTTCACGTTCAGCTTGCTTGAATCGAGGTCACCAAATCCATAAGTGCGTAACTCTTTGACCGCATTATGTAATTCAGCCGATAGCTCAACACCTGTTGCGCCCGCGCCAACGATAGCGATATCCACAGAACCTTGACCGTTTTTCGCGTGCAGCTTCAAAAACTCGTTGTTCATTTCCGTACGGAAACGGTTTGCTTGCTCTGGGCTATCTAGGAAAATACAGTGCTCCTTCACGCCCGGAGTATTGAAATCATTAGACGTCGAGCCAATCGCTAATACCAGAATATCGTATTCTAAATCACGCTTTGGCATCAGAAGCTCACCATGCTCATCTTTCAGTTCACTGAGCGTGATCGTTTTACTTTCACGATCAATCGACGCTAAGCTACCGAGCTGGAAATCGAAGCTATGGTTTTTCGCATGTGCGCGGTAACTCAGCGCATCTACGCCTTCATCCAGTGAACCTGTTGCCACTTCATGCAACAAAGGTTTCCAGAGATGACTTGAATTGCGATCCACCAAGGTTACATTGGCTCGACCTTTGCGCCCGAGTGTGCGACCCAGTTTGGTCACCAGCTCTAAACCGCCAGCGCCACCACCTACAACGATAATTCGTGTCACAACAACAATCCTCAAATAAAGATGAATAATTATTATCCAGCCCGATTGCTCGTGCTGAGGGAATCTGTTATCGCCATGATGCGTTTAACATCCAGCAGACTTGGGTGAGGTTTGGTTACTCTCAGTGGCACGTTACTCGGCAGCAAAAAGCTGCGCTAACACAAATAATCGGCAAGTTTTCCACTCGCTCTCAATTTATTTTGATATTTATCAACAAATCTTAGTGCTGGTCATTATATAGGGCTGATTTCATCACGCAACCACAGATTCAGTCATTCTCATTAGATTTTTTGTGGGTTTGGATAAGTAAAAACAGCCTCTAAAAGAGGCTGTTCAAGATCGCATCGCTTAGGGAAACTAAGCCGCTTTGAAGGCTTTCATCGCTTGCAAATGATGAGAGATTTTTTTGAATTTATGCGTTTGAGTGTCATCCCAAACAATGTGGTAATAGTCTTGTAGCTCTTGCGCGGTTTTCTGGTTATCGTGAATTTCATCCTGACGGGACAGGATCACCAGACAACGACCTTGATTCTTCGCTCGGAATTTTTCAACGCATTTGGTGGAGATGTCTTCGTACTCTTCTGGGCGATCAATGCGCCCCTGCATCGTCAATTCAGGATGCAAGTTAGGGTTAAAGATAACCTGCTTTATTCCACACAAAAAACCAATCCGCTCAGACCAATAACCACCGAGCCCGACACCGCAAATCAGTGGATTTGGATCGCCAGACTGCTCGATCGCCTTATGCACCTCTTTCAGTAGATGTTGCATATCATGTTTGGGATGTAAGGTGCTGTAATTAATGAAACGCACATCGCTATCAATGAATTGCAATTGCAGCACTTTTTCATGGTTACCCGGGCTATTTGAATCGAATCCGTGTAAGTAAATAATCATAATGTCTCCCCCGTTCCTTGAGGTTTTAATCTACCACGAAGAGTATGGTTTTAAACAGCCTAGTAGACTATCAGTAAAGAGAATTTCACCGTAAAGAGAATTTGAACCGCATTTCTCCAAACAAGGTTACCGCTGACGGCTGCATCCGCTCATCACGTAATGCTTGGTTATGCTTTTGGCTAGCCTTGTTTCGACTGCAAAGTCTGTGCAAGTTGCTGCGCCTGATCTCGATAAAGTTCGTCAGCCCAAAGTTGATAAGCCAATAGATACCAGAGCATTGCCATCATAGTGGTACGCGGTCGCCAAGCTTGAACACCAGAGACCCAAGCATCGATATCGGATAATTCGCGCCGTTGGCAGTAACGGAATACCGCATCAAGTACGTTTTCACCAGCGACATCAATACTCAGCGCTAAATCAATGCGCGGATCGGCCAAGGCGGCGTATTCCCAATCGATGACTCTTTGTCCTTGCTCGGTTTTCACCATGTTATAGCCAGCCAGATCAAAGTGACAAAGCACTTGCCCCACATCGGTGAGATTGGGCACAGACCGCCACTGCTCATAGAGCGCTTTAACCTCATCGGTTTTCAGGTCATCTCGGATCTGTAGCCAGTAGTGGTCAACTCGACCAAGATAGTTAAAAGGCGCTACCGGAATGCGATGGATATCCAACTCATGAATGCGCGTTTGCGTTTTCAATACCACGTCAAAAGCGACACCATCACGCAGTGATTCGCCATCGATCCATTCCACAAGCAAGCCGTGTTCATTAACCAGTTCGGCTTTCGGGCCGATATGATCATGCTCAATCGCTTTGAGGATTTGATACTCTTGAAATCGAGAAATAGAAAAGGCTTTGGTAATAGGCGTTGCTGGACGCCACACGAAAGCACTATCGCCCGCAACGATTTTCCAGCAACGATTAGTGAGACCTCCGGTCAAGGTCTGCGCATATTCTGGCGGCACAGAGAAAAAGTGATTTAATGACAACAACGATGGATCCAGTGCGCTTGCTTCTCGCCATGCAATCTTTGCCATAACCAACTCCTTCCCTGTGCTAGTGGATTACAAACCGAGTAAGCTCTTTGACTGTTGCTTACGGATTTCGGTTTCGTCAGCCCACTCGATTAAACCTGTTTGTAGATCCATCAAACGCATGGTCATCTTGTAGTAGACGTCTTTATCACTACCCGCGTTTTTCACGATACTCGATAGATTGCCGTACAGCATGTATTGCGCGCCGACCATCTTACCAAACTGGATCGCTGTGCTTTGGTTGACGAGTTCGTCATTATTCTGGAAGTTCAACTGATCGCGAACCGCTTCAACACGATCCATATCGACGAAACGGAACTTGCCTGAATTGAGCATCTTGGTGCTGATGGTGTCCGTGATCGATTCGGTATCTATATGTTCACTGGTTTTGTTCTTAATACGTTCAACAAACACAATCGGGCGACCATCGCGAGTGATGGCAGAAACCGAGCCTGACATCATCATGCTATCCACCATTTCTGCAGCAATTTTTTGCAGGTCGGTCGAACCAAAGTCAACATTGACGGTTTCTACCGCTTGCGCATCACCGTAGCTCACTTTATTCGAACATCCCCCTAAGATAACCGCCAAACCTAGCAGGGCAATGACACTTTTTTTCATCGTGATTCCTCTTAAAAACGTATTTTTATCGATCGCTTATTCGACCGCTTTTTTATTGATCGCTTTCGCGGATCTGGACGCGAAACTGCTTACCGTTCGGGTTCACCGAAACCTCAGTCAGTGACACGGTTTCCATACCTCGCAAAATGATGGTTTTCCATGGGCTTAACTTGGTATTCACTTCAAGCCCATCATTGTCATACCAATAAAAACGGTACTGTACATGCACATCGCTTTTTTGGTTACTCTGCAAACGAACCACGCCTCGAGTATGTCCATCCACTTTCGTGGTTGAAATGTCCTCAATACTTAAGCTTTTGCTTAAAGCGCTGTCGTTAAATAAGACTTGCTGTGATGCGCCATCCACTCGCAAACCTGCTGTGTTAGCACTGCATCCCACTAAGAGTAAAGCGGTTAATACTGCTAATAGCCACGTTCTCATTACCGTATCCCTAGTTGTTTATGCCAAATTGTCACATTGTTACCTTGGTGAGATAGCCAAACTAACGCTGTGCCATTTTCTGGAACATGAAAGGTATAGTGAGTCCCTGCAATATCCAGCACTTGATCACCCGCTTTCACCACTTGGGTGGCCGTATTGACTGTGGCGGGCAAGGTTAACCAGCTGCGTGTATCAGGCTGCTCCGTTAACGTATTCCAAATATTAAACACTAAATTGGCGACATCCTCTTCCTGAGTCGTCTCTTTGCGTAATTGGTCTTTGGCGACCACACGCAGCGCTTGGCGCAGTACCAACGCAGGCATTTGCTCCGTTAATGCCTGCTTAGCCATCAAATCCACATCAGTAACTGGCATAGAGGCCAAACTAGCGCCATTTAGACTGATCGGTACACGACTCTGCGCCACCGACGATGGATAATAAGGCAGAGCCAAAGAATACAGCGCCGTATTGCCACGACTGTCAGACAAAGGTAAAGAGAGTCGCCACGCTTGCTTAGGTTGTACTATGCCCTGCTCTTCTATGACGATGACTCGGCCTTGCGCAGAGGTTAAGCGTTTGGGCTCACCATATTGCTGTTTAAGAAGCTTGAGATCTTGTTGCATGCCAAGCCGAGACGCGACTCGAAGTGTTCCATCAATAACCGATGCATTATTAGGGGCAACCGCCAGCGCTCTGCGGTAGTCAACATAAGCCGAGTTCAAATCATTATCCGCTTCATAAAGCAGCGCCGAAAGATACAACAGATAACCATTTTGCACCGCTTGTAAGGTTTTTCCGGCATCTGGATATTGTGCAAGCACACTGCCTAAGTTCGGGGATAATCCTTGTGAGCGCATCTCTTGCTCCGCACTGGACAACTCTTGTTCACGGCGTTTTTTAGCGGCTTCCTGAACTTGGTTAGCGCGGCGCATTTCAACTAATGCACCATCCAGATCATTATTGCGCACATAATTTAGCCCTAAATACAGGTGCAAAAAGCCCAGTTCATAATCGGCAGGTTCGTACTCATTCAAGTTATCGTTGACCACCAGCGAACCTACACTGGTCGCTGTACTACTCACAGAGATGATCGCTCGATCTTGCTGCTGTTTAACCGCCAAATCTGCAGCAGCCAAACTTTGCTGGCTTTCTGCGTATTGCTGGCTAAGAAAATAAACCCGCCCTTTTTCAAGGTTGTCTAACACTTCACCGGCGACATAATCGGGCAATAACTGCGTAGCTTGTTGGTATTGCCCTGCCGCAACAGACTGATATAAATCACTGTTTTGCGCACTGTAATGGCTAAAAAGATTGCCCGCAGTGAGATTGGCACACCCCGCGAGCAGTAGTGAAGTAAGAGTGAGGCTACGTCTAGGTCGTTTAATGTATTGAACCACGTGATTCGTCACCATCAACATCGGAGAATGAAGTTAGCCCATCAAAAGCGGCCCAAGCGGACGACCACCCACCAAATGCATATGGATGTGATAGACCTCCTGACCCCCGTGTGAGTTACAGTTCATGATCAAGCGGTAGCCGTTTTCGGCGATCCCTTCTTGCTCAGCGATTTTTTTGGCGACAGTAAACAGCCGACCGAGTGCTAATTCATCTTCAACTTCAACATCATTGACCGTTGGGATGAGCTTATTGGGGATGATCAAAATATGGCTTGGCGCGCGCGGATGAATGTCTCGAAATGCAGTGACCAACTCATCTTGATAAAGAATATCAGCGGGAATCTCTCTACGAACGATTTTGCTGAAAATGGTTTCTTCCGCCATGACGTACTCCATACAAAGGTTTTGATTAAGAATTTTTCTGGCTTGAGTATGCGTCAAGGCATAGTAAAGCTCAATAAAAAACACCGTACAGTTAAAAGAACCTGAGCAAGCTCACTGGTGAAAGGTTTTTTTTGCTGTATTGGTCATAAAACGCGTTTCCCAACCTCAATACAATAATGATTGTTTTGTTACTTTTTTAAGACAAATTTGTCTTTGATGAATTCTAATAACAATGAGTGATTTTCGAGGGAGAGAAATTATGCAGGGTTCCGTTATTCGGCGTATGTATGCCGGTTTTGCGCTGATCATCATCATGTTTGTGGTGACTGTCGCCATCATGCTTCGTGGCATGAATCAAATTCACAGCAATTTTGAAAGTGTTTCAACCGCTGCATTGCCTCTCGTCTCTCTCTCTAATCAGACGAGTGTTCAACTCTTGTCTGCCGATAAATCGTTTAAAGACTTTCTGACTACGCAAGATACTTCGCTCATGGACGGTATGCGTCAAGAGTTTGCTCAGTCTAAACAGCGCTTTCAATCTGTTTTGGCGGAACTGAGTCAAGCCAGTGTGAATCATCCCGAACTGGCGCAGCCAATCACGGAATTAAAGCAACTCGAAACCCGCTATTTTAGTGAAGCTGACCTCGCCATGGATAACTATCAAGCCATGTTTGCTGCTCAAGCTTCCGTGCAAAAGTCGACTCGTGAGTTCCAACGTCTTCATTCAGAACTGAGTGTCGGGATGAAAGAGTTTGTCGATGACAACGACAGCATTTCGGTCAAAGTGATGGCCAAAAGCTACTTCATCAAATTAAAAGATGCCGAAGTGATCACTTCTGATGCCTTAGCCAGTTCAGATGTCGCCTTTGTGGAAAAAGCGGTCAATCAAAACAAAAAAGCGGTTACCCACCTAAACTACGCGTATCGAGGCCTCACCACGCAGATGCCACAGTTGAAAGAGCGCTTTGATGAGCCGGTCGCGAAATTCACCCAAGACATCGGCCAAAAAGGCGGCGTGCTGGATCAACACAATGAATATCTGCAAGCTCGCACGGCGCTCTATAACAATATTGCCAACCTCGCCAATGAAGTGGACAAAGCGATGACCATTTTAGGCGCGTTTAACCAAACGGCGACCGACGATCTGAACCAATCCCTTGCTGAAGCCGGCTCCGTTTACCAACAAGGTGCGATTAAAGCGGTAGTGATTGGTATTGCCGTCGTTCTATTGGCAACTGCGATTGGTTACCACATTGCGCACAGTGTGCGTGAACCCGTGACTCGGATCCTCAAAACCTTAGAAAGCCTCACCCAAGGCAATATGACGCAACGAATTGAGATTCGCTACAACAACGAATTCAGCCGCCTGAGCCGTCACATCAATAGTCTTGCCGATAACCTGCACGACATTTTAGTCAAACTCAACAGTGCCTCTGATGATTTGACCGCGACAGCATCGACAAACCAAACGACCTCACTGAGTGCACAAAATAAGCTCAACAGTCAACGTGAGCAAACCTCCAGCGTCGCAGCCGCAATGACGGAAATGGCTCACTCGGTGCAAGAAGTCGCCAATAGTGCACAGAATTCACTGGGTATGGTGCAACAAGTCGAAACCGCATCAGAGTCAGGTCGCCAAATCATGAGCACCAACATCAGCACAATCCGTCAGCTTGAAACGCGCTTAATCGAGTCAGTCGAAGCGGTCGGCGACTTACGCAAGATGAGCAGCCAAATCGGCTCTATCTTGGATGTCATCCGCAATATTGCTGAGCAGACCAACCTTTTGGCGCTCAATGCTGCGATTGAAGCGGCGCGTGCAGGAGAACAAGGCCGCGGCTTTGCGGTGGTGGCGGATGAAGTTCGCGTTCTTGCGCAGCGCACAACGCAATCGACGTCAGAAATCGAATCGATGATCAGCAATCTGCAATCCAGCTCTTCATTAGCCAGTAAGGTTATTGAGAGCTGTATGCAAGATATGGAGCTCTCCGTCGAACAAGCTTCCCATGCCAACAGTGCCATGGAAGAAATTCAAGCATTGATCATCGAAATCAGCCATATGAGTACGCATATCTCTCAAGCGGCCGGTGAGCAAAACGAAACCACCACCTCGATCGCTCGCAGCATCGAAGATATCAACCATATCTCGGATGAAAGCTACCAAGCGATGTCACAAATTGCGCAAACCAGTGCGAATTTGACCGCACTCGCCAACCAACAGAGTGAGTTAGTCCATAGGTTTAAACTCTAATCCTATGAACGGCTAGCACTCTTGCTAGATACCCTTACTGTCAATTTTTCCACAAAGAGCGACTTTTCATCAGAGTCGCTCTTGTTTTTTCAACACCTCATCGTTATATGAGTAACAAGCTTGCGCCACTTTTCCCTCCACTCATGCAAGCAAATCATGAGGACACTTTATGGCTATTCACGTAGGGATTATCGATCAGGACCCGGTTCGCTTAGTGACACCGCTGCTCGATCATCGAACCGTTAGCCGCCACATTATTTTTATTGGCGACCATACCCAAACGGTAATTTATCAACGCCTTAGCGACGTTTTAAACAAGCGTAATATCTCAACAGACTTCTTTGAAATTCCCGCCGGCTCAAACACCTCTGCCATCAAAAGTGCGATTCGAGAACTTGCCGAAACACTTAAAGCGCGTGGTGAAGAGGTCAAATTCAACGCCAGTTGTGGGTTACGCCACCGCTTGCTGTCGGCTTACGAAGTGTTTCGCAGCTACCACTGGCCAATTTTTGTCGTAGAACCCAATAGTGACTGCTTATGCTGGCTGTATCCCGAAGGCAATAACGATACTCAAGTTCAAGACCGCATCACCATTGCCGACTATCTCACCATTTTTGGTGCGCGTGGCGAATTCAATGAGCATCAACTCTCTCCACAATTAGATCAGCAGTTGTATCAGCTTGGCGAACGCTGGGCGAGTAATGCATTGGAATTAGGCCCAGGCCTCGCCACCCTCAATTACCTCGCCACCACTTGCCGAAAAGAGCAGAAGCTGGATGTGGAATTATCTGACAAACAGCAAGGCTATCGCGAATTAAACTTGCTACTCAGCGATCTGGTTGAGGCCAAGATCGCCAGTTATGAAAACGGTATTCTCACGTTCATAAACGAAGAGGCTCGTCGCTTTGCTAATGGTGAGTGGTTAGAAACCCTAGTTCACAGCACTGTAAAACAGATCCAAGATGACATGCCAACCATTCAAGATCGCTCGCTGAACGTGCAAGTCTATCGCCAGCTTGGAGAGAGAGAAGTGCGTAACGAGTTGGATGTGGCGACCGTGGTGAACAACAAACTGCACATTATTGAGTGTAAAACCAAAGGGATGCGTGATGACGGTGACGATACTTTGTACAAACTCGAATCACTGCGTGACCTTCTCGGCGGCCTACAGGCTCGAGCTATGTTGGTCAGCTTCCGCCCTCTCCGCCATAACGATATTACGCGTGCCGAAGATTTGGGGCTGGCTTTGATTGGTCCAGATGAATTGAAAGATTTGAAAACCCATTTAACCCAATGGTTCAAAGCCGCTGGGGGAAATTAAGTCAATCT
>NZ_WPDC01000059.1:0-20684 GCF_035615595.1 Vibrio sp. R-1
GCTCGGAGCTGTGTATAAGGGACAGGTGGTGGCGGCGGCATCGTGACACTGGAAGCGACGACCGGTAACGAGTGGTCTCATGAGCTTGGGCATAACTATGGCTTAGGTCATTGGCCGTACATGGCCTCGATTCACGATCTGGAGTCCGGTTGGGGGTGGGATGCGTTCCACCAACGCTTTATTGGTAACTTACACTGGAAAGGCGATGTTTATACTCAACAGCAAGGTGATGATATTGTGCCACCGTTTAAAGATGCCTTCCGTTTCTTACGTGATGCGCAAAATGGCGGAGAGCAAGAGTACGTTGGCACCATCAGCCGCTTTACCTTGGAGCATCCGGCTCAGTTGCGCAAAGCACAGCGTTGGATGAACAACGGCTTCAACCTAGATAGCCACAGCCCAAGCGGCTATGTGCAATGGGATCAGGCGACGCAACGTTATAAAGCCGTCGAAACGGATACAGCCAAACCCCAGCAAGTGGGTGTGCCGGTAGTGACCTTATTGGGGATTTACGATCCGCAGAATGAGAACCCTAGCCAAATCTATCCTCTGGTTTATTCAAATTATGGCAACGTGTTTGAACTGCCACAGCCAGAGCAAGGTGAGTATCAGCTAGAAGGTTGGCAAGCAGCCGGGGATCTCACTCAAGCCGAAATCCAATACAACCAATGGCAGACGTTATTGATTGATGGGCAACAACTGCCAATTTGCCGCTTTGATTACACCAATACCAATGGTCAAAGCGCGACGTTTGTTGGCGGCTTAAATGCACAGCGTAACGTGTGTGAAGGTAGCCGAGATATGCGCTGGTATAACGATTATCAGATTGATTCGCCAGTAGGGCAGTATGAGTTACTTTCACAATTTGGTGCAGGTAATGTCACCTACACTCCGAATGCGGAGATTGGAGAAGTGCAACTGTGTACTCTAAACAAGCCGCACAATAACGGTAGTCATGACGGGGCAGGTTTTGTTCGCAATGGCCGCTGTGAGCAAGTCGAAGGCGTGAAAAATAACGCTGAAGGTCGCGTTTGGAGCTATGCAATTCGTAATAGCGAAGTGTTGTCGAGAACCTTAGCTTCTCAACGTCGTTGTGAGTTAGTGGTGGAACATCGCAATGGTTCAACCCACATCGCACTGGATGGCAATCGTCATAAATCGACCGAAAGTAACAAGTTCCACGTTAACTTATCGATGGAAAAAGGTGTACCTACCCAAGTGAGTTTGAGCTGTAGTGACCTTAACGGTACTTCAACGCTGACACGTTTCACGCCAGATCAGAATCCGCCGCTGGATAAGCTCAAAGGTCCAATCATCATCGGTCAGGAATACGGTTACAGCCAAGTCATCGATATGACGAAAACCTTCGCCCAGAACCAGACTTTGCTGAACACGGATTTTGCGACCATCGCTGAGTTTGATGCCTTTGTGGCCGAACACTATGGACGCGGCGTGCTCAACAATGGTGTGACAAAAGCGGAGCGCCGTGCAGGGGCGTTGTATGTTTACCCGAATCCAGAAACGGGCACGCGCGACTACTTTGTGATGCGCACGCTTGAAGCTGGGGCGTTCCCGACCGACCAAACCAGTGATCAAGGTTGGAAATATCTTGGTTCGGCAGATGACCACATTAACTTTGCTTTCAACCCAATCAAGCTCAACAGAGCCGAGGGTGTGAGCGTTGAAGCACGTGTGCAAAGCTACTTTGGTGTATCACGCTTGCTGACATGGGATGAACGCACTTCAACCACGTGGGACAACGCTTCTAACGCAGTGTTTGTTGGTCAAATCGAAGGTGAAAACCATTACTTCATCCAAAAACGTCCGGGCGAAGGGGAGGCATTCCCAACGCGCGGAGCGTCAAACCAAGATTGGATTTGGCTAGGCAGCGACTCTTCTATTCAAGAGACTCTTACTGAGCTCAATCGCGATCTGGCCAGCTTTGAACGGATGCTGCTGGAATGGTATCAACAAGACGCGATGGGCGTGTGGGGCAGTGATGGTCAGCGTGGCAACGTGAACGATATTTATCAATATGCGTTTAGAGGTGGCTACCACTACTACCGCTTAAAAGTGACGAAATACGGTTATTTCCCTTACCCAACCGATCCCAATCCAACCAATGGACACTGGGAATATCTAGGCCAGTTTTAAGTTATTCATTGCAAAGCCAGTCGTTTGACTGGCTTTATTTTTTCGCCAAACATTGTTTTTGCAACTATCGGCCTTGGTTTACAACTGGGAGAGAAAACACTATCTTACGCCGCGTTATTTTTATTCAACTAATGCTCCAAGGAAACCATGGCTGTTCTAGAGATTCTTACTGCACCCGATCCAAGACTTCGTGTTCAATCCAAACAGGTCACGGATGTGGCCTCAGTACAAACCTTAATTGACGACCTGCTTGATACCCTGTACGCCACGGACAACGGTATTGGTCTGGCAGCGCCGCAAGTAGGCCGTGAAGAAGCGATTGTGGTGATTGATTTGTCAGACAATCGTGACCAGCCACTTGTGCTGATCAACCCAAAAGTGGTCAGTGGCAGCAATAAAGAGATGGGTCAAGAAGGTTGTCTATCGGTGCCAGACTACTACGCCGACGTGGAGCGTTATACTTCTGTCGTGGTGGAAGCGCTGGATCGTGAGGGTAAGCCACTGCGCATCGAAACGAGCGATTTCCTTGCCATTGTCATGCAACACGAAATTGACCATCTTTCTGGCAATCTGTTTATCGACTATCTATCACCACTAAAACAGCAAATGGCGATGAAAAAAGTCAAAAAACATGTGAAGAATCGCGCACGTTAATCGTGACACTTTGATTATTTCAAAATAGAAAGGCCGCCTGTATAACGGGCGGCCTTTTTGATCTTTACTCAACTTTACCCTTCTGCGACAGCGCTTTACAGTAGTCTTTTAATCTAAAACAGGTTAACAACATCATCACTGACGGTAAGAGATGGCTTGGCAGCAAACTACTTCTGCGCCTTTTTCTGTTTGGTCGAGTCTTGATTACGCCAGAAAGTATAGCCGGCTTGTTGTGTGACTTTACCCAGTAAATGAGCCGCAACGGGAGCGGTCAGAAAAATAAACAGCATGATGCCAACCAGTCGTGATATTACGCCAATCTCAGGCATACAGAGCGCGACAGCAAGGAGCAATAAAGACAAGCCTGCGGTACCGGCTTTGGTGGCGGCGTGCATGCGAGTATAGAGATCGGGCATGCGCAAAATGCCTAGGCTCGCAAATAGCGTGAATAAGGTGCCGAGAACCAGTAAGAGGGCCGCTAACATCGACATTAAAGTTCTCCTTTTCGTTTAGCGATAAATCGTGCAAATGCTATGGTGCCAAGGAAAGCCACTAAGCCTAGGGTTAAGGCAATATCCAATAGTGTTTGCTGACCACTGTCTAAGCTATAAACGACAATAAAGCCTATGGTGATAAAGGAAATTAAATCGAGAGCGACCACGCGATCGGCGAGCGATGGGCCTAACACTAAGCGGATAAACGCCATTGCCAAGCTAAGCAAAAGCCCTAGATAGGCGAAGTGAATCGCCAGCGGTAATGAATTATCCACGAGTGACCTCCAGTATCCGTTTTTCAAGACCATTTTTGATGTCGTTGATCACCGTTTGGTGCTCTGGTGCAAACATCGCGTGAACGATTAAATATTGTCTATCTTCGCTAACATCGAGACTTAAAGTGCCGGGAGTGAGCGAAACCATGTTGGCCAAAAGGGTAATCTCAAGATCGCTGCGGGCATCTAATGGCACGTAGACAATATCAGGATCGCTCAGATGCTTTGGCGTCACGACATCCCATGCGACTCGTGCGACAGAGACGATCATCTCGTAGATGAAATAGAGAATTAAAGTGGTGATGGCTCTAAAACGGCGAAAGTAAGTGGTTTTTAAGCCAAATGGCTGGCTGAGGCGCAATGCCCAAAAACCCACCACGAATCCCAATAAGAATTGCAAGCTGGAGTAGTCACCATTGAGCAGCATCCACGCTGTGGCAAGAAAGAGGTTGAGGAAGAGATAAATCATTTTGAGCCTCCCAAAACAGCATGGATATAAGCGGTTGGCGTTAATAATTGTTCTGCCGCTAAGGTTGCAAATTGGTAAAACGGCTGCGCAGCCAAACCAATCACTAGGCTAAACAGAGTGAGCACGAGGATCGGCAGTGCATAAAGACCGAGTGTTGAGCGGGCTAACGTCTCCTGCGGTAGAGCGGTAGGAGCATCTTTCCAAAACACTTCATTCCAAATTTTGGTCATCGAGAAAATCGTTAGCAGGCCAACCAATAGCGCAATTGCGGCAAGCCAATACAGCTCAGCAGCCAAACTCGCTTTGATGACTAGAAACTTACCCCAGAAACCCGACAGAGGAGGGAAGCCCGCCAAAGAGAATGCGGCGAGCAAGAAGCCAAAGGTAAGCCAAGGCATCGCGCGATAGACTCCACCAAGCTGCGTCAATTGTGTAGTGCCGTACTTTCTGCCAATCAGGCCACCAATCAGAAATAGGTTCCCCTTTACTAAGATATGGTGAATAACATAAAAAATCGCTCCTGTGATGGCCAAAGGGGTATAAATGGCCAGTCCCATAATCATGTAGCCAATTTGGCTAATGATATGAAAAGAAAGAATCTTTTTAATGTCATATTGGCTTGCTGCACCGAGTACGCCAGTGAGCATGGTCAGCGCCGCAATCCCCAGTAGGATCGGTTGCCAACCACTGGCATCGAGCGGAAACACCAGAGTGAAGACTCGCAGCAAAGCGTAGACACCGACTTTGGTGAGTAAAGCGGCAAACAGGGCAACAATGGCGCTCGGCAAGGTGTGGTAAGACGCCGGTAGCCAAGCAAACAGAGGAAACAGCGCTGCTTTGATAGAAAACGCGAACAATAGCAATCCAGCGAGCATGGTTTTCATCTCAGGAGCGAGGGATTGAGCTTTGTCATGTAAATCTGCGAGGTTTAAGGTTCCTGTGGCACCGTAAAGCAGTCCTATCGAAAGTAAAAATACCAAGGTAGAGATAAGATTGAGCAGCACATATTTGATGGCGCCATCGATTTGCTGCTGGTTTGCATCCAACACCATCAAGCCGAAAGAAGCGATCAGCATGACTTCAAACCAGACATAAAGGTTGAAAATATCCCCCGTTAAGAAAGCGCCATACACACCAGCCAGTAGAACATGCAACAGCGCGTGGTAGCGCGCGTATGAGGGTTTGGCGCTTAAATCGGCAATCGCATAGATAACGCTAACCAAACCAATAATGGCCGTCACCATGACCATAGCGACGCTCAATAAATCAGCGACAAAAACGATGCCAAAGGGGGCAGGCCATTGCCCAAAGGCAATAGATGCTGGGCCATGAGTGTAAATGCTGATCGTGAGTAGAGCGCCAGTAAAGAGATTGATGACACTGCAGATCACACTCAAACCGTTGGTCAGCCAACGTTTACGCCCCGCTAAAAAGATCGCAACTGCGGTGAGCAGTGAGATCACAACGGGTAAGGTCAACCCAATCGCGGTCATTCTTCCTCCTCTGAGCGACGCATCTCATCGACGTCCGCGCTGCGAGTCTCAAAATAAGCTCGGTAAAACAGCATCAAAGCAAAAACCAGTAAGCCAAAACCGATCACAATGGCGGTTAAAATCAGCGCTTGTGGCAGCGGGTTCGCCGCACCTTCCTCTGGTAACAAGGCTCCTACCTCAATTAATGGTGGTGAGGCGGGGGTTAAGCGTCCTGCGGTAAAAATGGCCAAGTTCACCGCACTACTGAGGAGGATCAGGCCAAACAATAAGCGCAGTAAGTGTCGCTCTAGCATTAAGTAGATACCGGCGGCGACAAAAACACCGACAACAATGCTCCATAATCCTTCCATTAGTCGAGTTCCTCCTTAACGCGCAGCAACATGCTCATGACACCGCCGATGATCGCCAGATAGATGCCGACATCAAAGAGCAGTGGGGTGCCAAGCGGTAAAATTTCTTTCCACCATAATCCAGTTAGGAAAGGTAAACCGACCGCGACACTCATGGCTCCTGCCATAAAACTGAGCAGGATGCCAAATAGAGCAATATTGAGTGGCGAGAAGTGGAGACGATCTCTTACGTATTGGGGCGATTCGGCGAAGAGGAGCAGCGAAAAGCCGATCACCGCGATCAATGCGCCGATAAAGCCACCGCCGGGAGCATTGTGTCCTCGCAGCAGTAGATAGAGGGAGAACATCAGCATCAAGGCAGTCACAATATGTGCGGTAGTGGCAAAGATTAGAGAATGAATCTTCTGTGGTTGCTCGGTTCGTTTGGGTAAGAGGCTAATCGCGACAAGGCTCGCCATGACGACCACAATGACCTCTCCCAAGGTATCAAAGGCACGAAAATCGACCAAAATGACATTGACGATGTTGCGGCCATGACCGCCGGGAACGCTCTGCTGCGCAAAATAGTCAGACAAAGTGGTATCGATAGGATGCGCCGTGATATTGAGCAGGATTAAGGTTACGGATGCACCAATCACACTGGCTATCACCGCATTCAATGTGCGCCGCGGTACAGAATGGCGAGCGACCGTCGACAAGTAGGGCATATGGCGCATCAAAAGCACCACAAACACCACCATCAGCGTTTCGACCAGCAAGAGGGTTTTGGCAACATCAGGAGCGCTGTAAATCATGAAAACCAGAGTGGTCATAAATCCAGCCATACCGAGCGCTAATACCGACAGCAAACGTGACGTGCTCAGCACACACAATAGCGCCGAAGCGATGAGTGCGAGCGCAATTGCGACTTCATAAAAATGCACATCAAACAGCGAGGCGCTGAAAGTGGCTGGTAAAGGTAGCGGCTGATAGAGCAGCATTAAGGCTAAAACGGTAAAAAATAGCAGCATATAACCACTTGAGCGTTTTTGTTGCAGCATTTGCGTTTGCCAGCTTGCTAATGTCGCTAAATAACCCAGCACGGCATCAAACATTTGCTCAGCTTTGGGCAGCCGCTTCACTAGGCGCGTGAGCCATGTGACTAGGGTTGCGTAGTTCAGATACAGCACGCCCCCTAACACAAGCGTGATACCACTCAAAGCCAGCGGGATATTGAAGCCTTGCCATAATTTTGCGGCTTGTGGAACGCTGTTTGGATCCATCGCCATGACTGCTGGTATGACTAAATGCTGGTTAATCCAATCCAGGGCAAAAACAGGCAGTAGGAAACTGGCGATGGCCAATCCCATCGCAGGTAGCCAAAGGGATTTTTTCTGTTCGATCGCTTTGGGTGGGTGGCTTTCACTCTCCTTGGTCGCTTGGCCAAAAAAGGGTTTGTAAAGTAGTGCGATGGCTAACGCCACCATCAGCGCATTAATCAGTAATAAGACCAGCGAAATCCACGCAATGCCAGACTCCACACTGGATTTGTACATGTACTCCTTGCTCAAAAATCCGAGCATAGGCGCAACACCAGATTTGGATAAAGCGGCAATAACCGCAGCAATAAGGCTCAGCAGCAAGACGGATTTTAAGTTGCCGAGCTTGTCTCGCTCTCGAGTGCCCGTCGCTTTATCAATATTGCCGACCACCATAAAGAGTGCGGCTTTGTAAAATGAGTGGGCGAAAATAAACAACACAGCAGCGGTCAGCGCGACCTCGGTACCTAATCCCAGCAGCAGGGTTAATTTGCCTAATGCAACATTGGTGCTGTAGGCCAACATCAGTTTTAGATCGGTTTGCTTGAACGCCAGTAGCGCGCACCAAAGTGCCGTTACCGCGCCCACAATGGTTAAGCAGTAGAACCAAAAATCACTACTGGCATAAATCGGTGATAAGCGGGCCAAAAGATAGATTCCCGCCTTAACCATGGTCGCTGAATGCAAGTAAGCGCTCACCGGTGTCGGTGCGGCCATGGCATTGGGTAACCAGAAATGGAATGGAAATTGCGCAGATTTAGTGAATGCACCGAGTAAAACTAAAATCAGCGAAGGCATAAACCACGGATGTTGCGCGATGTGATCCGCGTGCTCAATGATGACGCTGATTTGATAACTATTGGCCATCAAGCCAAGTAAAATCAGTCCGGCTAACAGCGCGAGTCCTCCGGCCCCCGTGACTAAAAGTGACTGTAGGGCATTTTTGCGTGAGACTGGTTTGTCATGATTAAAACCAATCAGCAGATAGGAAGTGATGGTGGTCAGTTCCCAGAAGATGAACAGCAGTAAAATATTGTCGCTTACCACCACGCCAAGCATGGCGAGCATGAAGAGAGTGAGGTAGAGATGAAATGAGAAGCGCGCCGCTTTCTCTTTCATGTAAGCGAGGGCATAGATTTGAATCAAGGCACCGATGCCTGTGATCAACGAGGCAAAAAGAAAAGAGAGCCCGTCAAGTCGGAAACTGAGATTCAGATCCAGCCCAGGAACCCAAGTGACTTGCCAAGCGTTACCACCGGTTTGATGCCAATAAAACATCCACCCAAATAGAAGGATGGGTAAAACGGCGAAAGGAAGTAATCTCGCCGACACTGTATTTGGGGTGAGGGATGTATGCTTATCGAGTCCTGTCTTCAAGATGGCAGCCTCTTCGATGTCATATTAACGCCGCTCAGTGCGTCCTTGTTGCGACGTCCTGAGCGGGTACAGGTATCTACTACTTTGAAAAGTATAGGCTAATTGTTGATAGCGTCGAGTTCGTTGGTGGAAGCGTGACGCATGATCTACTTTGATTGTGAGTCAAAGGGTGTAGGTCGCTCATCAAAATGGCTGCATTCTGAGTCAAAAGGCAGGCTGACGAGCGGTAGCTCATTCGTGAGCATGGCGTCGTAAACACAATCACCTATCGCATTTCTTGGGCAGATATAGAGGTTGGCACGCTCCAACATTTCACAGTGGCAGTGTGGGCAGAACTTTTTCATCACATCCTCCTTAGACTAAGGATCACAACGGTCTCGCCAACAGATGAAGGTCGGTTGACCCAATGTGGCATTACTTACTCGTTTTTGATCGGCGAAACGAATCCTTCTGGTTTAAGAGCGACTAAAGAGCACTCAATCGACTGAACGATGTTTTCTGCCGTATTGCCAATCACAAAGCCTGCAATACCGGTTCTAGCGAGAGTCCCCATCACTAGAATGTCGATATTCTCTGCCGTGACCCATTCGGGGATCAGTTCATCGGGTTTACCGTGTAGATGGTGTATCACCAACTCGCCTGTAATGCCTGATTCATCAATCAGTTGACGTAAGGCTTGCTCATGTCTGATTTTTGCTTGTGCGATTTCTTCTGCTATTTGCTGCTGCTCAACTTGAATCCATACCTGATCATGCAGGTAGTTTTCTAAATAGTATTCCCAGCAGGAAACAATATGCAGGCGACTGTCACACGTGTTGGCAATTGAGCGTGATAATTCGAGTAAACGCAATGCTAGGGCCTTTTGCTGCTCGGTCGTGGTGATAGGGTCGATAGCCACCGCAACACGCCGATTGGCTTTTGGTTTGGCTAACGGGCGATGCAACCAAACTGGGCAAGGGCATTTTCTCAGCAGTGTCATATCCAAAGCTTTAAAACCTTGCTGACTATGAGTCATAGGTTCCGCTTCTTTGATCAACAGATCGATATGATGGTTGAGTGCCGACTTAATAAGCGCGACCGCGGGTTGCTCGCTGTGCTCAACCATTAAAGGAAAAGGAACCTCATCTTTATGGATGTGGTGCTGTGAACGGCACGCCTCTACGGTTTCCATCAAAGTGTTCAGATAGGATTGCTCGTAGGGTTCTTGATAGCGTTGTAGATCGGCAGGAAATGCTGGAAATGCAATCAAACCAGCAAGTTGACCGCGGTTATTGTAAGCAAGTTGAATCGCTTGCTCCAACGCGTCACTGTGTCCGGGTAAGCCTTGAGTTGCAAATAAGATATTCTTAAATTTTTTCATAGCCAGCTCCTTGGTTGATTAAAGATTAGTCATATTGCTGTCCTATGTCATAGCGAGTAATTGTAAGGGTTTATGTAATGCTGAGATTAGATCTCATCGATATGCTTGTCTGCGCTATAAAATAGGGAAGCCGCAGCGATACGTAAGAAATTGTTTCGCTGCGGCTTCTTTGTATTGATGGGGTTGTTTTTGAGGTTATCCCTTAAACGCAGGTAACAAATTGGCCATCGCCATCATATGAAAAACCGCGGTAAGCACACCAAAGATCAGAACAAGTCCAAGAGCTAGATTGCCTCCCGGTACGACAAACCCCTGCGCTCCATTGGCTAAAGTGCGCGATTTACGCGCAAGCAGTACTGGGATAATACAGGCCCAAATAGTGGCGGCTGCGCCTGCGTAACCGATCGCAATGATAAAGCCAAATGGGAACAGCAAAGAGAGAATGAGAGGTGGCAAAAAGGTGACCAGCCAAGTTTTGGTACGCCCTTGTTTACAGTTGCTGAACTGAAATAAATCGGCCAGAAAATCAAATACGCCTAAGCCAACGCCGATAAAGGAAGATAGGATCGCGGCCATCGAAAAGGCGTTGATCGCTTGTGAGACTTTCTCCGACTCCACCACCGAACCTAAGGCTTTTAAAAGCACATCCACATTCCCACCTTGCTGTATGACAGGCGCAAAATCGGCACGAGGTAAATTGCCAAAAATGCTAAATAGCCAAAGCGCATAAAGACTTAGCGCAATCACTGTGCCTCCCAAAATCGCGTACTTGGCTTTGCGCTCTTCGCCGTAATAGGCACGCATGGATGAAACGGAGTGATGATAACCAAACGAGGTCAGCGCAACGGGCAGCATTGCCATCGCATAAGGAGCGTACTCACCACTTTGATTTAGGGTGTCAAATAGGATGGATGTTTTCACATTGATCGCTAATCCTGAAACACCAAAAATAAAGCTCAGAACCATAAATACGATCAAAATAACCGAGATACGATCCACTGCGCGAGTCGAATGCCAAACGAAAGCGGAAAATACCGCCACGAACAGTATCGAGGCTATTTTGCTATTAATATGCAGTAAATCCTGCAAAATCAAACCAGAAGAGGTGATGTAGGCGTACAACAAAATGCCACCGACAAAGTAAACGGTCAGGTTGTTAAAGCGATTGATATGGCTGCCTAGCATATCTTTGGTCACGGTATTAAACGAGACTCGAAGATCATAGTGTTTAAAGGCTTCAAGTAGCATCCAGCCTGAAAGCGTCATGACCGCCATGGTTAAAGCGAGCGCCAACATAGACCAGAGAGTCCATGCTCCGGCACCTGCGCTGGGGAGACCAAGCATACCAGCACCTACGCAGACGCTGGCAATAATGCAGGCTCCCCCAAACAGTGAGGGTTGTTTCGACATGATAAAATCCTTGGGTTTCACGTTAATGTTGATTTTGTTGTTATGTTTTTCAGGTCAAAAAAAGGCAGCCTATGCAGGCTGCACTTTTTCAATACCGTATTAGGCTTTTTCTTTTAAGCGAGCTGTAAAGTGGCGTAGCACGGGGGGCTCGTAAGTAAACTCCAATCCTTTGACGTTACGAGCATTGGCTTTCACCTTCTCAAATGCTTCGATGATGAAATCCATGTGCGTTTGCGTATAAGTCGCGCGTGGAATGGTTAAACGGAGCAATTCGGCTGGGCAAGGATGCTGTTTTCCGGTTGCAGGATCACGGCCAAGCAGGAGTGAACCAATTTCTACTGCGCGAATGCCTGCGACTTTATAGAGTTCACAAGCTAAAGCGTGAGCAGGGAATTGATCTGCTGGGATGTGAGGCAGCAGTTTACCCGCATCGACAAACGCAGCATGGCCGCCAGCTTGTTGGCAAATAACCCCAATCGCTTCTAAACCATTGACCAGATACTCCACTTGGTTAATGCGATAAGCGAGCCAATCTTGGCGCATACCGTCATACAAGCCAACCGCCAAACGCTCCATCGCACCGCCTTCTAAGCCACCGTATGTAGGGAAGCCTTCTTGCACCACACACAGGGTTCGGCATTCGGTGTACACGTCAAAGAAGCTTTCGTCTTTGAAGCAGAGTAAGCCGCCCATTTGCACCATGGCATCCTTTTTGGCCGACATTGCGAGCCCATCAGCGTATTTGTAAGCTTCACGCGTGATCTCTTCGATGCTCCAGTTGCGGTAATCGCGTTCTCGTTGCTGAATAAAATACGCGTTTTCAGCAAAACGAGCGGAATCCATAATCACGGGGATGTCATAGCGTTGGGCAATCTCATACACGGCTTTCAAGTTAGCAATCGAAACCGGTTGGCCGCCAGCTGAGTTACAAGTGATGGTGCTGACAATATATGGGACGTTCGCCGGACCCGCTTCAAGGATGGCTTGTTCGAGCTTTTCTAAGTCGAAATTGCCTTTAAAATCGGCCTTTACGCCAGTATCAAACGCTTCTTCGGTATATACGTTTTTGGCAACACAGCAGTTGATTTGGGTATGGCCTTGAGTGGTATCGAAAAAGTAGTTCGATAAGGCGACCATTTTACTGCGATCTAAGCCTTTTTCTTGTTCACGTTTTTTAATCAAAACAGGAATGTAAATTTGTTCTGCACCACGCCCTTGGTGAGTTGGAATGGTGTATTCATAACCAAAAATATCTTTAACCGCTCTCGCGAGTGCGTGGTAGCTGCGGCTGCCGCTGTAGGCTTCATCACCACGGAACATCGCGGCTTGCATCTCCTGCGTGATTGCGCCAGTGCCGCTGTCGGTGAGCAGGTCAATAAATACATCTTCACTATCGAGCAAAAAGGGGTTCATTCCGGCATTTAAAATCGCCTTTTCACGATATTCCCGTGTGGTACGTTTAACAGGTTCAATAACACGAATACGAAAAGGTTCTGGTAAGTGTTTAAAATTTTCCATGCTGGGTGTTCCTAAAAATTAAAATATAAATTCATGCAAGGAATAAATGAAATTCCTTGTGCTGAGATTGATTCACTATGCAGCTATAACGTAAATAATATCTACGTCGAAGCGAATGCATATTTAATGCTTACAAAGCTTAAAACGCATATTTATATTTCTTCAATGGCTTAACTAAACACAGATAAACACCAATATGAGTCATTAGATAGACTTAAAATTGTCGATATCTGGCAGTAAGCGATATCCCCTGCTTACTTGAAGCTGCAGCGTTGTTGGCAACGTTCGTTCACCGCCAATCCCAGCGTTTATCTATGCTCATGGGGATGAACACCCTTGCCTACTACCTGCAATTCCAAGTGGTATGGGTATATAAAGCCATGCGTCAAGCGAGTAAGACAGCGGAATAACAAAACCGGATTGCAGTCGATTGACTGCAAAAACATGCCTAGTCATCCACGCGAGAAGGGATTAGGCAGGAAAGAAGAAAGCGATTTTATAATCGAGGGTAAACCAGATACTAGAGTTGTTGTGCGTTCTCATATTTTCACCTATTTGAAATGATTCATTTCAAACCCAATTTGATTATGGATGAAAATAGCCATTCGTCATCTGACAAATGAATAAATTGAGAATACGCTAACAAAAAATAAAACAGTGGGTGGTGAATCACATTTATTCCGCTATTTTTCTCTGCATCCAGATGCAGGAAGATATTTACTTTTCTCACGCTTCGCTTTAGTCTGCCCGCTGAGTTATCGACGATATTCAATATTCACAATGTTTGAGAAAACGCATCTTATAAAATTGGCACAAATGAAAATGCCTTTTGGTAAATACGCAGGCCGAGCTTTGATAGATTTGCCAGAACCTTATTTACTTTGGTTTCAAAAACAAGGTTTTCCAGAAGGGGAGCTAGGCGTGTTACTTGAGCTCTGCCTAGCGATCAAAATTGAGGGGCTAGAATCCTTAGTCAAACCTTTAAAACAGTAACCAAACTGGATTGCTGCGCCATGTTGTGGCGATCTCTTGGTCTGCGCTTTCAGCGCGAGACCAACCCATTTACCACTCAATATGGATGGGCACACCGGGCTGAACTAGGCTTAAAAACTCATCCATTTCTTGATTGGTAATGGCAATGCAGCCGTTCGTCCAATCAAAGCTTTGTACGAACCCCGGCTCTCTCTCATCACCGTTTTTTAAGCCATGAATCTTAATATCACCACCGGGATTTACGCCGCGCAATTGAGCGAGCTGCTGATCGCGAGTGTTGGGGTAGCTAATGTGTATCGAACGGTAGAAGCTCGAATCTTCAATAATAAAGTCTAAAAGATAGTGCCCCTCTGGTGTGCGTTGGTCGCCTTCTTGCTGCTTATGCCCTTTAGGCGATTTTCCTAGAGCAATCCGATACTCACGAATGACTTCATTGCCTTGGAGTAAGTACATACGCCGTTTCGATTTATCCACTTTGACTAAATCGACTTGCGCATAACTCAGGTTAGGGAAAATCAGCAATAACAGCAGTACGGTAGAGAAAAGACGCATAGGAGACCCAAGATGGAAACAAACTGCGCCTAATTCTAGCAGATATCTTCTTTCTACTTGAAGCTGCGGTGTGGTTAGCCATGCAGACTTCACACTCAGCACAGCGCTTAAGAGAGTGTGTCTACCTCAAAGTCCAAATCGTTCGGGAAGGGATTTGAAAAAACTGGGCTATTACAAGGAGACGGCAACCACAAAAAAACTGACTCATTAATGAGAAAAAATTCAAAAAGAGCATGCTATTGATGCAATAAATGGAAACAACCTCGCAAAAATGCTGGCTGTGCCGAGTATGCGATCAGTTATCTAAAAAAAGTGCGGCGTAGTTAACAGCCAGAAGGATAACCAATTGATTGCTTATCAGAATTTCGGCCATGATTTCGCATAAAACAAAGATTAAGTCAGGCTGCGCATGTTTCCTCGAACCCTACTCAAAAGAGTTACCTCAAGTCGTAATTATCGAATGTTGGCCGAGACCACGTTTGAGTACTTAACGACATTTCTATTATCGCAATCAGCTGGGATCGTACGAGCACCATCTCAAGACGTGGCAGGTCACACCTTACTCTCTTCCAACACGTTTACGCCGCTAGAAGCGTATCCTGAAGCCTTTTGGGCATGGGCTGCGCAGTTTGATACTTCCGATGGCTTGATCCCTTTTGCCATCAATACCTGTCGCTGGAACTATTTGCCAGTGATGGGCGGCGAGTCGTTTATTTTTATGCTGGATAATCATCCTCAGCATCGGACTTATCTGATCATTCAAGCGGAATGCGTCGATAAAGTACACCTGAGCACTCAATCCGGTGAGTTGGATTTTTTACAGTTAATTGCAGCGAAATGGCAATGCTTACGAGCGGAAATTGAAGCATCGAAAGAGTTTAAAAATCGTGATTTACGTGAGGCGCAGTACCTTAGTGAAATTCGTCAGCGAGAGCAGTTTATTGACAACATGAAGCTGGTGCATCAAGTCGCGCTCGAGTTGTCCAACCCCGCCAATCTTGATGAGCTACACCGCGCATCGGTCGAGGCTATGCGACATCGTCTCGGGTTTGATCGCTCCGCGCTCTTGTTGCTTGATATGAAAAAGCGTTGCTTCAGCGGTACTTATGGTACCGATGAGCACGGTAATACGATTGATGAACAGCACACCCAGTATGATCTGCACCAATTAGAGCCTCAATATCTCGAAGCTTTATCCAATGAAGAGTGCACTTTGATGGTGGTGGAAGATGTGCCTTTGTACACCGTCGGACAGGTAGTAGGACAAGGCTGGAATGCCATGCTGATTTTGCGTGATGGTAATGACACCATAGGCTGGATTGCCATCGACAACTATATCAATCGGCAGCCGATTACCGAGTATCAAAAACAGATGCTTGAGTCGTTTGGCTCACTGCTCGCGCAAATTTATATTCGTAAAAAGCAGGAACAAAACGTACGTATGCTGCATGCCAGCATGGTCGAACTGTCTCGCTGTATGACAGTCAGTGAAGTGTGTAAATCGGCAGTCACCTTTGCGATCAATCGAATGGGGATTGATCGCATGGCGGTGTTTTTGACGGATGAAGCTTGCTCTTATATTCAGGGGACGTGGGGGACGGATATTCAAGGCAATATTGTCGATGAATCCTATTTCCGTGGTTCAACGCATGAAAATGACATTGTCGACCTTGCCAAAGTGTACCCAAACGAAGTGGTGTTTAAAGAGAGTGTTCCCATCTATCACGACTGTAAAATTGTCGGTTATGGTTGGACGGCGATGACCATGCTCACCGACAAAGGCACCCCGATTGCCTTTATTGCGGCGGATAATTTGATCCGACGTTCCCCCTTGACTTCACAACTGCGTGAAGTGATTCGTATGTTTGCTTCAAACCTCACCGAAGTATTGATGCGAGCCAAAGCCCAAGAAGCGATCTCGGTACTCAATGAAACGCTGGAGCTTGAGGTGCGTAATCGCACTCGTGATTTGCAAAAAGCCAACGAAAAACTCGATTTAATGGCGAAATTAGATCCGCTGACTCGTTTAGGGAATCGCCGTATGCTTGAGCACCAACTGGAGCAAACTTGCGAACAGACCATCAAAGAGGTGGTCAATTATGGCGTGATCTTGCTTGATATTGACCATTTCGGGCTTTTCAATAACTGCTATGGGCATCTTGAAGGCGATATTGCTCTGATGCGGATTGGTAATATTCTCAGTCGACATGCGCAATCTGAGCATGAACTGTTCTGTCGAATTGGTGGGGAGGAGTTTCTGCTCTTGGTGGCGAATCGCAGCGCTGAAGAGATTCATTTACTGGCTGAAAATATTCGTAAAAGTATTGAAGCAGAATGTATTGAACACTGCGAAAATCCCAGTGGTGAGCTACTGACCGTATCGATCGGTTATGCTGCTTCTCGTTATAAACCGCGAGAGATTCAATTTGATCAGCTCTATGCAGAAGCGGATAAAGCCTTGTACAGAGCGAAAAGCCAAGGACGGAATCAGGTTATTGGCGTTATTGTTGAAAATATCGACTGCATACAGGCAGAAATGTAGCATTATCCAGCAGATTTCTTACGCTTTGGCAAATAACACAAATAAATGTAGCGTTTCGAAAAAATACGTGTATAGTTTACCTCGGCTCTTAGGTAAGAGTTGTTAATGTTAAATTCAGTGAAAGTTCAATCTCAGATCGTTATCGATTTCTCGTTAAACCTGCGTCAACTTTGTCTTGATATACCATTCAATAGCTTTCGTTATCAGCCAAATAAACTCATAGCAAATATATATCAGAGGTTACTATGTCTCAGAAAATGACTGGTTCAGTAAAATGGTTCAACGAAACTAAAGGTTTTGGTTTCATCTCTCAAGACAACGGCGGTCAAGACGTGTTCGTACACTTCAAGTCTATCGTTTCTGAAGGCTTCAAAACTCTGGCTGAAGGCCAGCGTGTAAGCTTCACCGTTGAGCAAGGCAAAAAAGGCCCACAAGCTGCTCAAGTTACTGCGCTGTAATTAGCTCAGATTGATTCTAAAAGGGGCGTGGTGAAAACCACGCCCCTTTTTACTTTCTAATAGATTGTTTTCTAACATTTTTTCTAACAAAAAGTGCTTTCTAAAAAATGGCTTTCCATTCATTTTTTGCTTTCGATGAATGCGCTCTTATCCCAAACACCCTAGTGTTGCTGTTCAGTGAGCTCATCCCTATCAGCCTCATCCCAATCAGCATAGACAAGACGTGATTCTCATCTTGCCCACACTGTTGCTGCGATAAGTGGTTAGGGTGTATCAATCGGACAGGTAATACTCAACGGTGGTGACCACGCGTACATTTTTGATGTATGGCGTATTGTTATCACGATCAGTAATGGAAAACTGTCCTTGTGAAGCCGTTTTGATCTTGCCTAGGGTGCTTTGCGAATCTTTTGCAAACTTCTGCGCGACTTCTCTTGCCTGCTTCGTCGCCTCTTCAATCATGTCTGGTTTGATGTCATTTAGCCCGGTGAAGCTAAATTCAACGCGATTGTTGTAAGGATCTTGGTTAAAAACCACGCCTTGCTTACCCAACTGACCAATTTCGCTAATGATTTTGCGTACTTGATCGACTTGTTTGCTGTACACGGTCAAGGTTTGAGTCGCTAAATAGCGAAACTCAGCGCGATCTTCACCATATTGTTGAGCTTTTTTATCGATCACTGCAGGTGCTGAAAGGGAAATCGCTGCGCGATCCACGCCTTTTTCCACTAAGAATTGGGTAATAAGCTGAGTTTGCTGATCCACAGTGGTAAACAGAGAAGAGAGTTGATTATCCGCAACGGTAAACTGAATGGGCCAGATGACGGTATCTGCCACCACTTCACGTTCAGACAGCCCTTTCACCGCCACAACGCGCTCGTACTCTTTAAACTTAACCGCCATTTGTTGTACCAAGAAGCCCAGTGCGGAAAGCCCGATAATCAGGCTTAGTCCGAGCACAGTGGCGGCTTTGGTATTGATATTGGTCATGGATGTCCTCCCAGTGATTGACCTTAACCGACAATAGAGAAGTGCCATGTTTGGTCACATTCTCCACCATTTTTCATCGCGCTCTAAATTACTCTTACCACGCTTAACAAGCTATCCCTCGAGGACATGAAATTGTCAGCCTCCTGTCAAAGCCAAGGTTATAACGGCGGTAACGTGGATGAACGGCTACGCTGCATTTTTCCTTGCTGTTTCTGTTTAGCCACAAACCAATTTTTCAAGGGATTGAAATCCGGTTGCTCTGTCCGCTCCGAGAAACAAGCTTGCTGTAATGTATGGACAAGAGCCGTCAGGGTTTGCTCCTCTTCTTGATTCAGCATCACTTCCTTTTGCCAAGTACGTAACGCTGGGCTCAGAGCCAGTAAGTCTTGTTGCTCGATAGCTTGTAGCACGGCTTGATAGGCGCAAGACGGTGCGTGAGAGGCCGCTTTCGTTTTATGGTTCGCCTGAGAGTCGGTGTGCTTGTGACGCCACAACATCCAAGCCAAGAGGGTCGTACTGAGCCACAGCAGCGCAAACAGCAGAGTGATATATGGCCAATAGCCAGCGTCGACGACCTGCTGGATCTCAGGAGTACTCGGCTGGCTCGGCGTGGGTAATACAGGCGTTTCTTCGCTGGGTTTGACTTGCAAAGTCATGCCTGTCACTTGGCTGGTCTGCTCCGCTTGTGTCTGGGTGTTCCACCAGTTGAGGCTGAATTCTGGTAAGTGAATTTCTCCTGCCTGACGAGGGATCAGCACTTGCTTGAAGGTCATCACGGTATCGCCATTATCCAGCGTACTAAATTGCGGCTTCTCAGCATAGACGCTGATGCTCTCTGGGTATGGGATGTGGATGTTTGGCAATTGTTGTTGAGTCAACCCACTGACTTGCAGACGAATCTCACGTGTAATGGCATGGCCAACTTGAGTCGAGTAGGCAGTGGTTGATTCGAGCTTTTGTTGCCCATCCTGCCACTCTTGAGTCAGGCTCAGCTTGGCGGTGGGCAGCCAAGTGCCCTGATAGTGTTTGGGTTTTTCTAATACTTGGATTGAGTAGTTTTTGGCCTTAGTCAGTATTGGGATTAAGCGAGTATTGCCACTGTATTGGTTACCATACAATAAGCCGGCCTTAAGCACAGGCTCACTTAAGGTAAACTGGCCTGCCTGCTCAGCGGTGATGCGAAAGGATTGTTCGACAATCGTCACTTCTACTCCATTGAGCACACTCGGATACTGTTTCGGCTCGCTCGCCGATTCTAAACGCATGCCCTCGACTTTCGGTGGGGTAATGTTGGGGTCGCGCAGGCGACGAATGTCTTCCTTAATGATCAACTGCGCGTGGAATAGTGTGCTTTCACCAGGATAAAGCTCTGTTCGTTCTAAACGGCTGCGTACCTCCGCCAACTCTTCTTGGGCAGGTTGGTCTTGATCTTCAGTCACTTGGATCGCGATAGGGGAGGTTTGGTGACTCCCTAACTGGAAACTTGGGATAGTCACTATGCCTACTTTTTGCGCCGCAAGAGCAACGGTCCATTCACTGCGTTGTGAGTAGTTGCCATTGATGATATTGGTCGAGGAGGCAAAACTCGGCTGACCAACAAAAAAGTCAGGCTCCAGTTGGGAAAAATCGAGGGCATCGGCAGAGACTTTGTCATGACTGACAATTCGCAGCTGAAATACTTCATTTTTGACCACTTTATTTTTGCTGACACTGGCCACTAAATCAGCGGAATGCGCGGGAAGTGCCAGCAAACTTACCAGCAGCGTTAGCCAAAAAAGTACGGATTGAAACGGTGCGTGTATCTTTACCATGGCTGATCGGGTTCCGTGGGTTGAGGTTTACGTTGGGCTTGCAGAATAAATTGCGCGCGCAGTAGTGCACTCGGATCGCGAGCACTCTCGACTTGCTCCAACTTACGTAACATAGGGTCAAGATTGGGATCAGAAGAGGTGGTGACCGACTCGGAGGGCTGAGCGGCATTGGCTTTGTCACTCTGCTCATCGTTTTGCTCGGTTCCACTTGGCTGCCCATTTTGCGGATCTTTTGATTGCTCCTGGTGCGCGCTGGGTTCCCCAGCTTGCGCATCATCCACAGCGTTTGGTTGCTCCTGTGGTTTTGCATTCGCTTTGGGCTCAGTACTCTCTTGTAGATCCTGCTGTGGATCAGGCGTCGATGCGCCTTTTGTTTGAGAGCTCGCCTCTTGCTCCTGAGCTGTATTTGAGGGATTTGCTGATGAGTCTTCTTGCGCTTCTTGACCGGAGGAGCCTGATGACGAATCCTGCTGTTGCTGTTGCTGT